>JAAYSW010000119.1 GCA_012523875.1 Clostridiales bacterium | reverse complement strand
ATCTGAACAAGCACTCTACCAATTTCCATCAATTCCTTTAATGAAAGTCTTGAGCCTGATTTAGCTTTTAATAGCGAATTTGATACATCTTTAATAGCATCAAATGGAGGGCTTCCGAATTTCACACTTAGCTCAAAAGCATTGCTTGTTTTTTTGATTTCAGTGTTCACTTCATAAATATCAGAAGAAGGCTCTATTTCTAGTGCCATTTGTTTTGTTTTTTCATTTGATGCCTCGTTAGCAAGCATGCCTAATATTTTATCTAATTCTAATGTTTTATAATATTTATTCATATCCCTTACCTTATGTTTTAAAGTCTCTTATTATTATACAATTGATTTATAAAAATTAAGTGTATTGAAGTTTCTTTCAAGATGTATTATGATATACTGTTCTGTTATGGATGATAATATTTCTTGAGATTCACTAGAAATCTTAAAATTATAAAGTTTATCAAACTCCGACAAAATAATATGCCTTAATGCATATAAGACAGACAGCGGTACTTTTTTTATATTATCATCAGTATATCCGTCATAACAATTCGCACATGAAATAATGCCCTCGTTTATAGAAAAATAGGCAGCCTCCACCACATATTCAGAACAATCCTTGCATGTAAATACATTCGGCATCAATCCTATTTCCGACATAAATCTGATTTCAAATATGCTTTTCAAAAGTTCCAATGGACGCTCATCATTGGAAATGAAATGGAGTGTATTGAGAAAAAGTTTAAGTATATTTTCACCATTTCCCTCATTACCTACAACATATGAAACTAACTCGGAAATATATGATGCTAGCGAAAGTTTTTGCAAATCTGTTCGCAGTTTATAAAATATATTTATAGGTTCTGCTGAATTAATATAATACATACCTTTTCTTTTATTTAAGCAAAACCTTGAATACGCAAAAAGCTGGGCAGCAGCACAATTCTTACTATTTATTTTCTTACATCCCCTAACATTAATCTCTATTACACCGAGATTTTCAGTTAAGACATCAATAAACTTGCTCGTTTCCCCCACTGTACGTTCCCTTATCACTATTCCCTTGATGGTTATTAGCATTTATAACTCCACTCTCATAATCATTATTTTTTTGAGGCTCTAAACCCTTGTAACAAAGATAGTCTTCAATTTTTCCACTCATCTCAAAATCTCTCCATTTATCTCTTTTCATGACAAACCTCCTCTGTTATTTTATTGCGTAGTAATTCATATATGCACAATAAAATTATCCCCGATTTAGTTAATGTTATGAATTGAAATGAATGGAATTACTTATTAGAAAGCCCCAAATTGCGTATCACTGTTTCTCGGTTTCTCCAGTTTTCTTTTACCTTAACCCATAATTTTAAATTTACTTTTATCTGAAAAAAATCCTCAAGGCTTATCCTTGCTTTTGTACCAACAAGTTTCAGCATCTTTCCATCCTTACCAATTATAATACCCTTGTGGGTATCCCTCTCACAATATATGATTGCTGAAATATCAATTAAATCTTTATTTTTACGTTCCCCCATATTTTCAATTTCAACAGCAATACCATGAGGAACTTCTTCATTAAGTAGATTCAAAAGTTTTTCCCTTATTATTTCCGATGCAATAACCCTTTCAGGCTGGTCAGTAATCATATCGGTTGGGAAGAATAATGGGCTTTCAATAGCTAGTTTCTTCGCCTCATTTATAACTATATCAACTCCATCGTTATTCCTCGCACTAATAGGAATTACTGATTTAAAATTATATCTTTCAGTTAATTCATAAATTAATTTTGCAATTTCTTCTTTATTACTTAATTTATCTATTTTGTTTAAAACAAGTATAACAGGTATTTTAGATTTATTAAGACTCTCCAACATCTCAATTTCCTGTTCATTGATTTTTTTAAGGCAATCAAAAACAAAGATAATCGCATCAATATCAGCAACTGAATCCTTTACCATATTCATCATATGTTCGCCAAGTTTGGTCTTTGCTTCATGAAGTCCAGGAGTATCAATAAATACAAGCTGTGTATCACCTTTTGTCAATATTCCAGTTATTCTAGTCCTTGTAGTCTGTGGCTTGCTGCTTACTGATGCTATTTTTTCACCTATTATTGCATTAAGTAACGTCGATTTGCCTGCATTAGTTCTTCCTGCAATTGTAATAAATACTGTTTTAGTCATTGATTAACAATCCCTTTTCTACTATTAAAATTAATCCTCTGAAATATAGCTTATTCCTCTGGATATTCCTAGTTTATCTAAAATAGATTCTTCCTTCTCACGCATAATTCTCTCACCAAGCCTATCCACTTCATGGTCATATCCCAATAAATGCAACATTGAATGAACTGTTAAGAAACCAATTTCTCTTTCAAGCGAATGTGCAAAAATATTCGCTTGCTTTACTGCTGTTTCAAGCGAAATAACAATATCACCAAGCATTACTATTCCAGTATCATCATTAAACTCATCTTTTCTATTGCTCATCAAAGGAAAGGATAATACATCAGTGGATTCATTTTTATTTCTATATATTTTATTTAATTTCATTATTTCTTTATTGCTTACAAATGAAACACTCACCTCAGCATCCTTATCAAAGTTTTCAGTTGATAATACTGCTTGACAACATCGTCTTATTAAAAGCCTTATTCCAACTGGTAATTTTACTTCTGATTGATTATTTTTTATATAGACTTTTAGTTTAGACATCATTCTCTTCCTTTCTCTTGATAAATCTCATATGCTTTAATAATATCCTGAACAAGCCTATGTCTCACTACATCTTTATCATCAAATCTTTGGATAAATATATCCTCAACATCATCTAACACCTTCATGGCCTCAATTAGTCCAGAACGCTTTGCATCGGGTAAATCAATTTGTGTAATATCCCCTGTTATAACCATTTTACTACCATTGCCCAATCTCGTTAAAAACATTTTTATTTGTTCAGATGTAGTGTTTTGTGCTTCATCAAGAATTATAAACGCATCATCAAGTGTTCTTCCTCTCATATATGCAAGTGGTGCAACTTCAATCGTACCCCTTTCCATATGCTTTTGAAAAACCTCAGCTCCAAGCATATCGAATAATGCATCATATAATGGTCTTAAATACGGATCAACCTTTTCCTGTAAATCACCCGGTAAAAAGCCAAGCTTTTCGCCAGCCTCAACAGCGGGTCGTGTTAATATTATTTTATTAACCTCATGTGCCTTAAATGCCTTTACAGCCATTGCCACAGCAAGATATGTCTTTCCCGTACCTGCGGGTCCTATACCAAAAATTATTGTATTTTGTGCAATAGCATCTATATATTTCTTTTGTCCTAATGTCTTAGCACGTATTACTTTTCCATTAGTAGTAAAACATATTCCACCACCTGTTAAATCTTTAATGCAATTGCCTGAATCATCAGATACAATTGATGAAACATATCTAACAGTTTGGTTTGTAATTCTCTCCCCATTTTTCATAATAGTTAAAAGAGCCTCAAGTGCTTTAATAGTTCTATCTACATTATTCTCCTCACCTGAAACCTTAATATCAGCACCCCTGCTTAAAATTATTACATTATTTAATTTTTGGAGTGCATTTATATTCTCATCAAAATCTCCAAATAAAGAAGATGCTTGTTCTGTACTTTCAACAGTAATAGTTTTCTCAATCATTAAAATACTCTTTCTTCCATAAAAATTTTTACACTTTAGACATTTTTATTATAACATATAAGATACAATTTTAAAAGTATTATTTTATTTTTTTCATTAAAACTTCACTATTTTTTCCTATATCACCTTCTAATGTATAGATGACCTCATATTTTATCTTCCCTTCTTCATGTATTTTATTAATTTCTTTATTTATTATTATCACATTTGAGTAAAAATTCTCCTCATGCATAGTAATTTTTTTATTTATTAATATTTCTGCTTCTTCGGGGCTAAAGTTTATAATATTTTTCGTGTAGGGGGTGTATGTACTATGGATTATTCCAATGGGTATTTTCTTCCCCGCCATCATAAAGTAAGATATATCCTCATCATAATCATAATCTGTTAATTCAACATTACCTATATTCAATGGTATCTTTAATGTAAAGAAGTCAAGCGTTTTCCTCGAAATATCCTCCTTAGAAATTCTTTTTTCCTCTTCATACATTTGCTCAAAAACCATCTTTTCTTGATATATACCGATTATTTCACCAATTGCATGGAGTGTTAAAATATTACCTTTAGGGTCCGTATAGATACCACTTATTAAAACATCTCCCGATTTTACCCCATCACCTACTATATAATTTAGGCTTCCATTATAAACCTTAACTGATTTAATTTGAGCATCCCTAGTTGATATAATATTACTTGGCAAATTAGATTTTACCATCTCAGGTTGCTCAACAATTTCGTCAACATCCACAACAATCCTATTACCTGAATGCCTTATTCCTACCCATGCCAAATCATCAATACTAATCTTTAATTTCCTTTCACATAGGGCGAAATTTATACTAGGTATAAATGTCCCTTTAGATATACCTATATCATTTAATGTGCTTATAATCTGCTCCTCAGATATTTCTTTATTTCCAGTAACCTCTATAGTAATTGCAATATTTGATATATAAAAGATAAAGATAATTGCTATAAACATACCAATAATAATTCCAAATCTATATTTATATCTCTTAACTCTGAATATTGCCCCCTTCTTATCCTCTATTTTAAAATCAATATTATATTTTGTAGCAATCTTTTTTATCTCTTTTAAACTCGATGTATATATCTCCCCATAGTATTCATCATTTCTGCATTCCTGTGCAGTACATATAATTCTACTTTCTCTTACAGCATTCATAAAGGAATATAATTTTGTTCCACTTGCCCGAAATCTTATAACACCTCTAATATTATTAAACATAGTAATCCTCACTTTTTATTGATTAATTCTATTGATTCTATAATGCCTTTTATTATAATTCCACCTGTATTATAATCATTAATTTGAAGATTATGTCCCCAAACCTGTACTGTCATATTTCTAGTCTTTACTTTTAGGAAAATATCGTTGTATTCAATTATTTTTTTGCAATTTTCAATTATTACTTCCTTGTTATCTGAAATTTGTATTATTGTATTAAGATACAGCATACTTCGCCCTTTTTCTATAATCTTATCACGCAAGATTTATCACCTCATAATATTATATTTAAGTTAAGCTATGAATAGAATTATAAAAGGTTGTAATATAGGATTGGAGGAATTCAGTGAATAATAAAATTATAGAGATTTTTAAAACTTTTATGATACTTTTTATTATTACCATTTTATTGGTTTGTAGCATATTATACATTAATGACGTGAAATTGGCTGCATCTAATTCCATTAATATCTGCTTAACATCGGTTATCCCATCGATGTATGGTTTTATGATTATAGCGTGCTTTATATTAAAATCAAATCTTCATACTATTATGGGTAAACCTTTTAAGCATATTGCAAAGTTTTTATTTAAAATTTCACCAGAAGAATTTTCTATATTCTTGATAAGTGTTTTTGCTGGCTACCCTGTTGGAGCAAAAATAATTTATGAATTAGAATTAAACAATTCCATATCAAAAAAACGTGCAGAAAATCTCTCGTGTTATTGTTATTCTAGTGGTCCAGCTTTTATAGTTGGAACAGTTGCTACGACATTGTATGGAAGTATTAAAGTAGGAATAATAATTTTTTTATCAATAATAATTTCAAATATTATTACTGGGATTGTAGTCGGATTATTTAGTAAGGAAGAAACTTATTTTACAAGCAGACACAAAACAAAAATTAATCTAGATATGAATACTTTGGTATCATCTGTTCGAACGGCGGCAAAATCAATTTTTGAAATATGTATTATGATGCTTATGTTTTCAGTTTTATATGCAATAATATTAAGGGTTGGTATTATAGCCTCTATGACAAAAATCATAAGCCAACTGTTTAATATTAATGCTGATATCTCTCAACAAATTATTGCATCATTTTTTGAGATAAGTAATATTAGTAACTTTGATGCGAATAACTATACAAACCTTCCCATTATTACAGGTTTACTATCTTTCGGGGGTCTATGCGTCATAATGCAAATTATTGCTATTAGTAGAGGAAAAATTAAGTTTATAAAGTTTATATTAGTAAGAAGCTTTTCAGCTATTAGCTCTGCGATTATATGTAAAATTGTTGCAGATAAGCTTTTTGCAAGCGTTATAATTAATACCTACCTCAATACTCAGGTTAAATCAAGTGAGTATTCAGTTATACCCTCCATTGCACTTTTATTGATGACTATAATATTACTTTTTAAAAAAGACTGGACAAATTAGCTTTAAAGTGATATAATAAATTTGAAAATTATAATTAAAGGAGCGAAACCTATGGCTATCTTCAATAAGTCAGCCAAGCTTTTTGATAAGGATATCCCCCCAAAATGTGCATACTGCCTTTATGGTGTAAAATCTAGGGAGGGCAATAATGTTCTTTGTGAGAAACGTGGAGTTGTTGATTTGGATTTCTCTTGCAACAAATACGTCTACTCACCGCTAAAAAGGATTCCTATTAAGCAGTTGAATATACATGGTGCTTTTGATGATGATGACGATGAAGGAACAGGCGAAGAAGTTAAACTTGAAGAAGTTTCTAAAAAATAATTATCTATATATAACTTATATATAGAAATAATAGTGAAATGGCTGATAATCAACTATTTCACTATTTTTAAAATTTGCTTTTGATTGTATTAAACAAAAAAGAATTTTATTAAACCTATAAAATGATTTGAAACTCCGTATCTTCACTTGAAGATACGGAGTTCTTATTTATAGTAGCATATGATATCTTTCTAAATTAATTTTAACTGATTGATATCAGGTAAGTCCTTAGTGAAGCTACCAGCCGCAGGAATTGATTTCACCCTATACTTGTTAATCTGCTTGCTTATATCATCAGTAACAACAATTGCATCCTTTAAAACTGATTTTGCTCTTAATGTCATTACTTGAACCCCAATTGTATTTCTCGTTACTTTGGCTGATATCATTTCTGTATTAATAACAATTGCTCTACCATTGCTTGAGAAAAACATTACTTCTTTTTCCTCATCAATGAAAAGTATCTTAACCAATGCTGATCTATCTGAATATGCTCCCATTAATCTCCTTCGATTTGTTTTTGTTTCATAAGAATTCAATGGAACCTTTGCAACTTTACCATTTTCAAAACAAAATAAAACATATCCCGAATAATCAGTAGTAGGAATCATACCAACTACATTTTCATCTTCATCAAATTCCAATTTGGCAGGTATATAATCTCCCATCACGCTGGCTTTTGTGTCCTCAAAATCAGAAGCCCTTGTTTTATAGGCTTGGAACATATCAGTAAAGAAAATCAATTCCGTCTTATTCGTAGCCTCAATATGCTCTATAATATAATCCTCTTCTTTAAGCTTTTGTTCGCTGCTCATTCTTAATGATTGAGGAATAATCTTTTTAAAATATCCACTTAACGACAAAAATAGATTAACTGGGTAATCAGGTGTATCATCAAAAACTTCTTCATCTTCTATATCACCAGCAAATAAAATCATCGTTTTTCTTGCTTTACCATATTTTTTTCTAATATCATTTAGCTCACTAATTATAATTTTCTCTATCTTCCTATCATTACTAAGAATATCCTCCATGTTCCGTATTTCTTCTTCAAGATTTTCAATTTCCTTAAGCCTATTAATAATGTATTCCTTATTTAAATTACGCAATTTAATTTCAGCAACATATTCAGCTTGAATTGAATCTATCCCAAAACCAATCATTAGATTTGATATAACATCATTTTCCTCTTCAGTTTCCCTTACAATCTTTATCGCTTTATCTATATCAAGTATAATTTTTTGCAAGCCTATTAATAAATGTAACTTGTCCCTAGCCTTTTCCAAATCAAATTGAACTCTACGTTTTACACACCTTTTTCTGAATCCAACCCATTCACTCAGTATTTCTGCAACTCCCATTACTCTAGGTACATTATCAATAAGTATGTTAAAATTGCAAGAAAAATTATCTTGTAGAGGTGTCATCTTAAATAATTTTTGCATAAGCCTATCAGGGTCTGTTCCCCTTTTTAAATCTATGGTAAGCTTTAAACCTCCCAAATCGGTTTCATCACGTATATATGATATTTCACGAATTTTTCCCTGTTTAATTAGCTCAACAATCTTATCCATTATCGCCTCAACAGTTGTGCTATAAGGTATTTGTGTAACCTCAATACAATTCGCCTTCTTATCATAGTTATATTTTGAACGTAATCTGACAGAGCCCCTACCCGTATCATAAATTTTTTTCATTTCATCCTCATCATAGACTACAAAACCACCACCTGGAAAATCAGGACCTTTAAGGGTGCTTATTATATCATGATTAGAATTTTTTATTAATTCAATACAAGTTTCGCATACTTCATCAAGATTAAATGGACATATACTACTTGCCATAGAAACAGCAATGCCCATATTTGAATTAACCAAAATAGATGGAAATGCTACTGGCAATAGTTTTGGTTCCTTCATCGTATTATCATAGTTCGGCATAAATTCTACTGTGTTTTTATCTATGCCTTTAAAAATTTCATTACAAATAGCATCTAGCTTAACCTCGGTGTATCTCGATGCTGCGTAAGACATATCCCTCGAATAAAACTTACCGAAGTTACCCTTTGAGTCGATATATGCATGAAGCAATGTTTCATTTCCCCTTGTCATTCTTACCATTGTTTCATAAATCGCACCATCGCCATGGGGATTAAGCTTCATTGTTTGACCCACAACATTTGCTGATTTTGTTTTTGGGCCCGTAAGTAATCCCATTTTATACATTGTATATAAAAGCTTCCTATGTGATGGCTTAAAACCATCTATTTCTGGCAAAGCCCTTGAAATAATTACACTTATCGCATAAGGCATATAGTTTTTTTCAAGTGTTTCGGTAATTGATTCGTAAACCACCACACCTGAATTTTCAATATAAACCTTAGGCTGTCCCTTTTTCTTATTATCTTTCGATTTTCTTGCCACAGTTTATTCTCCTTGCCAAATCAAATATTAACCATATCTCTTGTTATGATATATCCGCAAGTTCGAGATAATCTACACCATATTTAGTAATAAAATCTTTACGCCCTTGTAAATTATCACCAAGTAAGATATCAAACATTTCAGCAGTAGCTTCAATATCATCTGATGTTACCTTAATTAGCCTTCTAGTATCTGGATTCATTGTTGTCAATGCCATCATCTCAGGCTCATTTTCACCAAGCCCTTTTGAACGCTGTATAGTAAACTTTTTATCACCTAATTTATCAATTATGCCTTGTTTTTCCCTTTCTGAATATGAGAAATATGTTTCATCTTTTGTTGTAATTTCAAACAGTGGAGATTCAGCTATATAAACATATTCCTTTTCAATAAGTGTAGGTGTAAGTCTATATAACATTGTTAAAATTAAAGTCCTAATCTGAAATCCATCAACATCGGCATCAGTACAAATAATAATCTTATCCCACTTCAGACCATCTAAGTTAAAAAAAGAAAGCTCCTTATTCGCTTTTGATTTTACTTCTACACCGCAACCCAGAACTTTGATTATATCTACAATTATTTCATTTTTAAAAATCCTATTAAAATCTGCCTTAAGACAATTTAATATCTTACCCCTTACGGGAATTATTGCTTGGAAATCTGCCTGTCTTGCAAGCTTTACTGCTCCAAGTGCGGAGTCACCCTCCACGATATAAAGTTCCCTTTTGTTTATATCTTTAGTGCGGCAATCAACAAATTTTTTGACCATATTAGAAAGGTCAATATTCCCTGCAAGTTTTCTCTTTAGGTTTACACGTGTTCTTTCTGCATTCTCTCTACTTCTCTTGTTTACCAGCACTTGATCTGCAATCCTTGTTGCCTCATCCGGATTTTCTATAAAATAAACCTCAAGCTGATGTTTTAAAAAATCATTCATTGCTTCATAAATAAACTTATTGTTTATTGCTTTTTTAGTCTGATTTTCATAGGAGGTTTGTGTAGAAAAGGAGGATGAAATAAATACAAGACAATCCTCGACATCAACAAATGTAATCTTGCTCTCATTCTTAAGGTATTTATTATTTTGCTTCAAAAAATTATCAATTTGGGATACAAATGCTTGCCTTACTGCACGCTCTGGTGAACCGCCATATTCTAAAAAGCTTGAGTTATGATAATACTCCATCCTTTTTATTATATTTGAGAAAGTAAAAGCAACACCTATTTTAACCTTATAGTCATCCCTATCTTTTCTATCTCTACCTTTTCGCTCACATTCCCAATGCTGAATAGTTGTTAAGTTTTTATCCTCAACAATCTCATTAACATAATCTGTAATACCATCTTCATAAAAATATTGATGTTCGTCAAAGCTTCCATCTGATTTTTCAGATCTAAATATAAAAAGTAAATTCGGGTTTACCACTGCCTGTCTTTTTAATGTATCATGAAAGTATTCATCGCTAACATTTATTTCAGTAAATACATCGAGATCAGGACGCCAGTGAACTTTTGTTCCTGTTTTCTTTCTTTTAGCAGGCTCACTTTTTAATCCACCAATATTTTCACCCTTTTCAAAATGCAAATTATATTTTTTATCATCCCTATAAACTTCAACATCCATATATTCAGATGCAAATTGGGTTGCACAAAGCCCTAAGCCATTTAATCCCAATGAGTATTCATAAACGGTAGATGAATCATCATATTTACCACCAGCATATAGTTCACAATAAACTAACTCCCAATTATACCTATTTTCAACATTATTAAAATCTACAGGGCAACCACGCCCAAAATCCTCAACCTCAACAGAATTATCCTTATATTTTGTTACAATTATTTTATCACCGAACCCAGATCTTGCCTCATCAATTGAATTCGATATAACCTCAAAAATTGAATGGGCACAGCCATCAATTCCATCAGAGCCAAAAATAACCCCTGGTCGCTTTCTGACCTTATCAGGCCCTTTAAGCATAGTGATACTTTCATTTCCATAGTCATGTTTCCTAGCCATATTTTCATCCTTACTATATACAATTTTAATGCTTACTCCATTAAATCATATCATAAAAAAGCATTTATTGCAAATCTGATATCCCATTATAATTAAATATACCCTGCTAAATATAACTAAACCTTATCGAATGCTTGTTGCAAATCCTCAATAATATCTTCAATATTTTCAAGCCCAACTGATAAACGAATCATTCCGCCATCAATCCCTGCAGCAATAAGCTGTTCATCCGTTAATTGTCGATGTGTAGCACTCGCTGGATGAAGCACACAAGTTCGTATATCTGCTACATGTACAACATTTGATGCAAGCTCTAGGCTATCCATAAACTTAATAGCTGATTGCTTTCCACCCCTAACTGCAAAGGAAATTACACCACTACACCCACTAGGAAGGTATTTCTTTGCAAGAGTAAAGTATTTATCACCTTCTAATGATGGATATTTTACATATTCGACCTTATCATTCTTGATAAGGTATTCAGCCACCTTCTCAGCATTTTCACAATGAGCTTTCATTCTTATAGCCAGTGTTTCAAGACCTAAATTAAGTAAAAACGTGCCTATAGGTGATGGTGTAACGCCAATATCTCTCATTAGCTGTACTCTAGCCTTAGCAATAAATGCAGCATTACCAAAATGTTCTGTATATACAATCCCGTGATAACTTTGATCTGGTTCTGTAAACTCTGGAAACTTACCATTATCCCAATTGAATTTACCACTATCCACGATTACACCACCAACTTGGATAGCATGACCATCCATATACTTACTAGTAGAATGTATCACTATATCTGCTCCAAACTCAATAGGTCTACATAAAATAGGTGTGGCAAATGTATTATCAACAATTAATGGAATATTATTCTTTTGTGCTATCTTTGCAAACTTTTCTATGTCAAATACTGAAATCGCAGGATTAGCAATAGTTTCCCCGAAAATAGCTTTCGTATTTGGCTTTATTTTTGCTTGTATTTCCTCCTCAGTTGCATCTGCATCTACAAAAATACATTCTATTCCAAAACGTTTAAATGTTACTGCAAAAAGATTAATCGTTCCACCATAAATTGTAGAGGTTGCTATAAAACTATCTCCTGCATTTAAAATATTTAAAATTGCTAATGTGGATGCAGCTTGTCCACTTGAAGTGCATAAGGCTCCTACGCCACCCTCTAATGCTGCAATTTTCTTTTCAACGCAATCTACCGTTGGATTTGCTAATCTACTATAAAAAAATCCATCTGAAGTCAAGTCAAATAAATCGCCGATTTTTTCTGTTGAATCATAGGTGAATGTTGTCGATTGACAAATTGGTAACACCCTTGGTTCACCGTTTTTCGGCTCATAACCTTCATGTAAACACTTTGTTTCTATTTTCATTTTTTTCCTCCTATATTTCAAAACAATAAATTTTACGATACTATAATGACATCTTATTATACTTTTTATAAACCAATTAATTTTACCATACTAAGTATAAAAAATCAAGTTTTAATAATAAAATATGAAGATTATACATTATATTCAATCTAAATTTAACTGTAAACTATTGACTATAACTTCATGATAATCCTTATTCCTACAATAAGTTTAATAATTATCAGTTCTTCATCAAAAATCTGTATTTACCCTTGTAATTATGCTAGTTTTATAGTATAATATTAATGATGCTAGTTTTATAGTATAATATTAATGAT
>JAAYSW010000118.1 GCA_012523875.1 Clostridiales bacterium | reverse complement strand
TTTCATATTTTTTAAGTATCCTTTGGATACTCTTTTTGACGTGCGATTTTTTCCTTGTACTAGTCATAAAATTTTTTTCACTTTTTCTTATTTGGGGGTTGACTTTTTATAGTTAGTCTTTGTTATATTATAGAATGTTCAACTTTCCGTGTCCATAGTTATATACTAACACCACAAACAGCTTTTTGGTAGCGGAAATATTTTAGGCTATGATAGAAAGCCGGGAGAAACCTACACAATAAATCCTGAACAGGCTGAAACAGTCCGTATGATATATGACCTTTACGAAGAAGGCTATGGAACGCTGAAAATTGCAAAGATTTTGTAGGAGCGCAAACGCCTTACCGCTACGGGAACTACCAAATGGACTTGCCACAATGTAGGTCGCATTCTTCAAAATGCTACTTACAAGGGATATATCGGATATAATAAGTCGTACAGCAATAATTACCTTGAGCAAAAGCGTATCCATAATCTTGACAGAGATGCCTATGAATATGTCAAAGGCGATTTTGAGCCGATTATTACCGAAGAACAGTGGGACAGATGTCAGGCTATCCTCAAAGAAAAGCGTAAAACCACGCTCGTTGAGAACGGTGAGGAGAAGAAAAAGAGCAACCGTACTTCCAGAGACATTTGGGTGAAGAAGTTACGCTGCTCTTGTGGTTCATCTTTCAGGAAAAACCGTTATCACAAAAATAAAGACGGTGTTGTGTCATACAATTATGTCTGTTACAATCAGGTGAATAACGGTAAGGCTTCTCAGCGAGTAAAAATGGGTCTTGAAACCGACGGTTACTGCGACGAACACTCCGTTACAGACTGGAAAATGGAAATGATGGCAAAATAATTCCTTAATGAAGCTTGGAAAAATCGCAAAGAGGATTTGATGATTGCTCTTGAATACATTAAGAAGTACTATACCGACGCTACACGAAACAACACACAGCACAACGAATTATTCCTTGATGCACAGATTGACAAGGCTGAAAAGAAGTTGAAAAATCTTGTTGACCTTTTCACAGACGGTCAGATTAGCAAGGAAGAATTTGCAGAGTTTAAAGCAACCTATTCTGCGGATTTGCAGAAGTTCAAGGACGAAAAAGCAAGATGTGGTGAGCAGCAGGAACTCTTTGAAAACTGTATGTGTGATATGACAGCAGTTTCTCAGGCTCTCGCAGGAATGGTGGATATGAGTTCGCTTGAATACACTCACGACCTTATGAATGAAGTTGTAAATTCTATATTGGTTAAGGATAACCGCTTTATATGGAATTTCAGCTACAACAAAACTGAAAATACAGATATGAATATTAGTATTGAAGGAAACAAACGCAAAAAGCAATGCCTTGTAATTACGATTGACGGTGAAATTACGGGGACTCCTTCGGGAGTCCCCGACTTTTTACATATATCAGGGAATAATTCTTTGGATTTACCTGCGGAAATCCGCAATAATCCGTTGTTTGCTAAGAAAGCATCCCTATTACTCCACCTACACAGGCTGCTATTAAAGCAAAGGTTTAAATTATAATATAGGCTTTTTAAGCCTTTATATATCTAGAGCGGCAGATAGAAATATCTGCCGCTTTCTGTGTATTACATTGTATGAAGAAGAGCTAATCAATCTTAAGATTGATTAGCTCTTTTTATGTATAACTTATTCCCTTATTTTTTAATTCACTAAAGTTTAAACATTGCGTTTAGTAGATACAGCTACCTTAAACAACACCATTTTTGATATTGAGCACAGGGAACAGAATTTGCAGCCATATCACGTTTATTAACACTGCAATATGCTTTATTACGAGCATCTCTATAATTATCACAGTAAAAATAATTACCGCCTGAATCAGATGCAGGCTGTCTTTCTCCAAGCCAAAACTCACAACTACAGCAGAGCTTTTGATAGCTAAAAACTCTATCCATAAAATCATCGCCTCTTCCTTTTTTTATATTAATTTAAAAGTAGTTAATTCGCAACTATTTTAACGAGCACCTCGTCCTCAACCTTTGCCGGCATGAAGTGGTAAATAAGATTTCCTATTCCAAACGTAAACCAGATGGTTAATAATGCAACCCTTCCGTGATTCTTTGGTTTATATTTTACAAGAAGTGCGTTATTCTCACCCTGAGATTTTAATTTATATCCAGTTGTAATAAAATCATCTATTACTTGTTGGAAATCCCCCTCATTAGAACATTTTCTTATCCGTTTTGCCATATATTATAAAACAAAATTACAATTATGTCAAGGCTTTATCACTAAAAATGCAAAAGTTAGAGGAGATTTGTAAAAATGAACAAAGAAATAGAGGCTAAAATAGGTAGTAACATACGAAATTTAAGAAAAAAGAGAAATATGACACAAGAACAACTGGCTGCAAAGCTACAAATTAATGGTTGTGATATAACAAGAAGTGCTATCGCTAAAATAGAAGTTGGACAAAGACATTTATATCCTGACGAAATAATATTAATTAAGAATATCCTTAATACAAGCTATGACGATATTTTTGATATATCATGAGTAGTAGGCATCTTTACAAAAGACAGATAGAAATATCTGCCGCTTTCTGTGTATTACATTGTATGAAAAAGAGCTAATCAATCTTAAGATTGATTAGCTCTATTGCTGAATTAGTTTAAACTATTTGAATTTTTTAGGTTCTAGTGTTATAATTATTATAAATTATGACAAGCATAATAGAGTGATGATTAAATTGGATTTTGAGAATTAACTTTGGAAATGATATTAGGAGGTATGAAAAAATGAACCGCAGATATATTGCCATTGATTTAAAGTCATTTTATGCCTCCGTTGAATGTAGGGAACGAGGGCTTGACCCTATGACTACTAATCTTGTGGTAGCTGATACAAGCAGGACAGAAAAAACAATTTGCTTAGCCGTTTCCCCGTCGCTGAAAAGCTTTGGGATTCCTGGTAGACCACGATTGTTTGAGGTTGTACAAAGGGTAAAAGAGGTTAATGCTTTGCGTTTGAGAAAAGCACCGTATCGAAAGTTTACTGGCTCATCTGTTAATATTAATGAGTTGAATTCGTTGCCGAATCTTGCGATAGATTATATTGTTGCTCAACCAAGAATGTCTTATTATATAGAATATAGTACAAAAATTTATGATGTATATCTTAAATATATTGCATCGGAGGATATTCATGTTTATTCCATTGATGAAGTTTTCATTGATGCAACTAATTACCTTGCCACATATAAGGCAACAGCATATGAATTAGCTGATATAATTATTAGGGATGTTATGGAAACAACGGGCATAACTGCTACTGCTGGGATAGGAACTAATCTTTATCTAGCAAAAATTGCGATGGATATTGTTGCAAAGAAAATGCCAGATGGCAAGGATGGAGTCCGAATCGCAGAGCTTGATGAGATGTCCTATCGCCAACAACTTTGGTCACACAAACCCTTGAATTCCTTTTGGCGTGTCGGCAGAGGATATGCAAAAAAGCTAGAATCCCATGGAATGCATACAATGGGCGATATTGCAAGGATGTCGTTGTCTAAATATGGTGAGGATTTGCTTTATAGATTATTCGGAATCAATGCTGAGTTATTAATTGACCATGCTTGGGGTTGGGAGCCTTGCACGATACAGGATATAAAATCGTATAAGCCTGAAAACAGCAGTTTAAGTTCTGGACAGGTTTTACAATCCCCCTATACTTTTGATAAGGCAAAATTAATTGTACGGGAAATGATGGATTTACTTGTGCTAGATTTAGTAGAAAAGCAACTACTTACCGATCAAATTGTATTGACCATTGGATATGATATTGAAAATCTTATAAATCCTGAAATTAGCAGGCTATATAATGGACCTATTACAACGGATTCATATGGGAGGAAGGTCCCAAAGCACGCACATGGTAGAATTAATCTTGACAGACAGACCTCCTCCACAAAACTTATAATTGATGCTGTTTCTGAACTATATGACCGCATTGTTGATAAAAACCTTCTTGTTCGCAGAGTAACGGTTGTTGCGAATCATCTTGTGGATGAAAAAAATGCAGAGAAAGAAAAGCCGTTCACACAGCTTGACCTTTTCACTGATTATTCTAATCTACAGGAACAGCAAAAGAAAGAGAATCAAGCCCTTGAACGTGAAAAGCGTATGCAAAAAGCTATTTTAGAAATAAAGAAGAAATACGGGAAAAATGCTATTCTTAAAGGTATGAATCTTGAAGAGGGTGCAACATCAAAGGAACGCAATGACCAGATTGGTGGGCATAGGGCATAATTATAAAAACGAAGTACTTATGGATTAGTATAATGGAGGTTTTATGGATAACTACAATGATATAATTCATCTCCCACATCATCAATCTGCTATCCGCCCCCGTATGTCAAATCGAGATCGCGCGGCACAATTTGCACCATTTGCAGCACTTACATCACATGGTGATGCGGTAAAGGAAACGGCACGGTTGACAGATAATTTTTCTGGTTTAGGCGAGGATGAAATATTAATAATATCAGCTAAATTACAAATGCTTATGGATAATATTTCGGAGCGGCCAAGGATAGAAGTTACCTATTTTGTGCCTGATGAAAGCAAGGCTGGTGGAGCTTTTACAAGCAAGATAGGCAATGCTAGGAGGGTTGATGAATATGAGAGGGTTATTATATTTACTGATGGTAAAATAATTTTGATAGATAATATTGTTGACATTAAAGGGGGGCTATTTTCTTCTTTAGAAAGAGATATTTAAACATTAAATATCTCATGATTTATATGCAAATAAAAACAAGGAATACCATAATGGTATCCCTTGAATTTAAAACCTAATTTACTTATTTAGCCTTATCAAAAGAAATATATTTATATTGTGCAGTTAATGGAGTTTTGCCATCATAAGGCTTTAACCATTCATTAACACCAATTCCTGGCCATGTGTTCATCATAATCTTACCTGGGGTTTTTGGAATATCGCTATAAGCCGTATAAACTGCTTTTCCATCAACATACCAAGTGATTTTATCAGGTTGCCAATCAAATCCATAGGTATGGAAACCTTGTGAAGCATCAAACCCAAGGTCATACATAAATTCATGATTTCCTACACCGTTTGTATAATAATTGAATTGAACTTTAGTGGTATCCTTACCAAGGATTTCAATATCAATTTCATCCCATGGGTCGCCATCATATGGTCCTGTATAGGTAAAGAATGAACTTACTACGCCATCATTTTTGATAGCTTTCATTGATGTTTCATAATAACCATAGTGGTAGTAATCTACTGATCTGTATTCAGCACCTGAATAATTATATTCTGGTGAAGCCTCTGTATCAATTCTAAGATTCAGTGCATTATCCGTCCAGAAAATATTATCTCCACGCCATACACAATCAAAACAGTCCCCATTTGACCATCCATCTGCCTTTTCGAAATAAGAATTTGAAATACCCTGTTTAAAATCAACATACATTGTATGATTATCTTCTTCTATTGGTGGGTCTGTTACTACAGGAGGCTCTGTTACTACTGGTTGAGTAGTTTCGTTCTTAATAATCATCTTCTTTAACAATATAACATCAAGAACTGTGATTTTCTTGTCATTATTAATATCTGAAGCATTAGCATCAGTTAGCTTTGTAGTAGCTCCAAGAGTATAGCTCTTGAGCATTTTAACATCGGCACTATCTATTTTCTTATCACCATTTACATCGCCAACTAAAGTTTGTGGAGTTGTTGAGGCTGCTGGGTTAGGAGTACCTGCAACAGCGGCAAATGCCTCATCTATAAAGAACGGAAGAGTTCCGTTGCTATCTACTTCTACATAGAGTAGGAGATTGCTTGCACCAGCTGGAATAGAGAAGTTTTTATTTTCGAGAAGCAACCACTCACCAGAAGCTGAACTGCCCTCAGCAACTGTAATATAATCAGTTTCCCCAGCTACATCACATTGAAGTGTTAGCTTAAAATCTTCAACTCCAGTACCCTTATGCATAACCCATGTACTAAAACTATATTCATTACCCGGAACAAAGGTTGTGGTAGAAAGTGTTTTCCCTGTGCCATTCCATGTATCTGTTCGTCCTGTAACTGCAAGACCGCTTGAGTCATTCAAACCATTGCCTTTGGAAATTTCTACACTACTATCACCCCTTGATGCCCAACTTTCAGAACTGGATTCAAAGGTGTTTCTGTAGTAAATTCCGTCCTTTGGAATTTCTGGTTTTTCTGGTTCAACAGGTATATATTCGCCACCTATTGTTATTTCATTTTTTATAACATCAGCAGTACCTCTGCTGTTATAGCCCTCAATACAAAGGCTAACTTCATATAAAGAACCCATTTTCATTCCCAAGCCTTCCCAAGTCTTGAAATGTTCGCTTACTGGAATAGTATTCTTAATTATGCCATTACCTTTTTTATTAGCACGAATACTCCAATATTGTTTAAATGTTGTATCGCCGATTATAGATGGTTGATTTATACGGTCGCTTTCATAGATATTATATAATTCTCCACCAATCATAGTGCTCCCTTTAAAGCCAGAGCTTGGTACCCACTCGCCCCAACTTTCAACAATGTAAAACTCAACAAGAGGAGCATTATTATCCGCCCTAGTCCAGCCATATACGCACATATATGATGCACCAGGCATTTCAGGATTGTAATCAACCTCATAATCAAGTACAATATTACCCATTTGATTATGTGTTTGACCAGCGGCAGTAGCCCCACCAAATTTCTTACCTGTACGCATGAGAGTATTTTTGTTGCCAGTAGTATCATAATCAGCAGTAAAAGAACCCTCTCCCTTTAGTGTCATAGTAGCTTTATTGCCACTTGCTCCAGGTTGCACATCAGTCCAAAATTCATAGTCATAGCTCCCGATAGTGCCAATTTCATTTTGTGTAATTGTTCTGTTGGCTGCGGCATCAACACTAAGAGCACCAAAGGTGCTTGTTAGCATTACGAATGCAGTACCGATTACACCGAACTTTTTAATGTTCATTTTAATCCCCCTTTAAATTTTTGGTTTTCATTGTGTTTGATGAATATTTCAAGTAGATTTTGAAATATTCCAGTCGATTTCCTTAATACTTTAATAATGTCAGAAACAGCATAGAATTTATATCATAAATCGAATATTTATACTACAAATCAAACATACTGTTAAAGTTTTGTAATAATAAAATTCCATCTAGGAAAGGGTGTAGAAATTATTATGGATAATATTGAAAAAATGCTTATGCACGAAACATTTCTTCTCAGAGAACAGATTGTAACTCATGCCTCTCCGAAAAAGGAGATGGAGTTTTATAGATGCGTGCAACAAGGTAATATTAAAAAACTCCGTGATATAATGACTCCATTAGCAGGTAGTGGTTATGGTAATTTATCCGATGATGAACTGCGAAATATAAAATACCATATGGTTATTTCTGTTACGTTGATTACTCTTTTTTGTATTGAAGGGGGGATGGAATATGAAATGGCTTATAGCCTGAGTGATTTATATATAAAAGAAACAGATAAATGCACCTCCATACAGCAAGTTACGGCATTGCATGAATCTATGACTTTTGATTTCACAGATAGAATGCGTTTACTAGATGCTGGGAAAAGGCTTACTGAAACTATAAAAAAATCTATTGATTATATATATGACCATCTTCACTGTAAAATTGAAGTCCAAGAGTTAGCTAGCCATATTGGTTTAACTCCTACACATTTTAGGCGATTGTTTAAGGAACAGATTGGAATAACTCCAAGTGAGTATATAATGAAAAAGAAAATTAAAACTGCTGCTGATATGTTACATTATTCTGAATATACGGCAATGGAAATAGGATATTATCTTGCATTCAGTACTCATAGCCATTTTATAAAATCTTTTAAGAAGTATATGGGAATTACACCTGGAAAGTATCGCAATCAATATGTGGGGACTATGACTAAGACAGAAAAAATGGTAGATTAGCTTTATTCCTAATTTTAGTTATAATGTACTAATAATGAGTTTTGTGCTATAATGTAATAAAGGAAAAGAGATAGGAATTAGTAATTTAAAACTTACTTTGTATAATATAAAATAGCCTTTGTAGTGTATAGCCAAAAGCATAATAAAAGCCTTTACACATATAATATAATGTAGTATAATACTTGGGTGGGTTTTCCTACACTTGTATTAATTAATGAAATATGGAGTCGTTTAAATAAAACTGGAGGAGTATTATGTTTTATTCGCCTAAGGACGTAATAAAATTTGTTGAAGAAAATGATGTTAAATTCATACGTTTGACATTCTCAGATATCTTGGGTAACCTAAAAAACGTTTCCATTATGCCGAATGGACTAGCTAATGCATTTGAGAATGGTGTTTCATTTGACGGGGTGGTTTTGGATGGTAACCATACGGACTTGCTTTTATTCCCCGACGCATCAACTCTTTCTGTCCTCCCGTGGCGACCAAAAACAGGACGTGTTGTAAGGTTCTTCTGTTACATTAAAAACCCTGATGGCTCCGATTATACTGGCGATGTAAGAGATGATTTATATCGTGAGTTAAAAAAGAGAAGGGAACAAGGTTATAATTGTAAAATAAGCACTGAATGTGAGTTTTATTTATTTGATACGGATGAAAATGGTGAGCCGACAAAAAAGCCACATGATAATGCTGGTTATCTTGATGTTGCCCCCCTTGATAAATGCGAAAATGTAAGACGCGAAATTTGCCTTATGTTTGATGAGATGGGCTTTAAGCCACAAAGCTCACGGCATAAATATGGTTGTGGACAGAATGAGATTGATTTTATAAGTAGTGAGGTATTAACTGCTGCTGATAATATGGTACATTTTAAATCGGTAGTGAAAACGATTGCTGCACAGAATGGACTTTATGCATCATTTATGCCAAAACCATTAAATGATAGTTATGGAAGTGG
>JAAYSW010000117.1 GCA_012523875.1 Clostridiales bacterium | reverse complement strand
TTTTTGGAGGTAATGAAATGGGAATAATTAAAGCAGTTGCTGGCTCAATATCAGGTGGATTAGCTGACCAATGGCTTGAGGTCATTGAGCCTGATGATATGGGGCCTAACACAATTATGGTTCGGGGCGTAAAAGTTAAAACAAAGCGTTCAAGCAATACAAAAAGCTATGATAACAATGTTTCAAACGGCTCTATAATTCATGTTTATCCTAATCAAATGATGTTTCTACTTGATAACGGAAAAATTGTTGACTATTCAGCTGAAGAAGGTTATTATCAGGTATATTTATCTTCTGCACCATCAATGTTTAATGGGGAGTTGGGCGAGGCTATAAAGGAAACCTTTGGAAGAATTAAATACGGTGGTACACCATCAACTTCACAACAGGTTTATTATATAAATCTACAAGAAATTAGAGGCATTAAATTCGGCACTAAGAATCCTATAAACTATTTCGACAGTTTCTATAATGCAGAGCTTTTTTTACGCTGTCATGGTACATATTCCGTTAAGGTTACGGATCCTCTGAAATTCTTTACAGAGGCTGTTCCGAGGAATGCTGATAAAGTTGAAATGAATTCAATTAATGAGCAATACTTATCCGAATTCCTCACTGCTTTACAGGCTGCTATTAACCAAATGTCTGTTGATGGCGTGAGAATTTCTACACTTCCTTCAAAGAGTATGGAGTTATCGAAATATATGTCAACCGTGCTTGATGAGGATTGGAAAAACCTTCGTGGGCTTGAAATTGTTTCAGTTGGAATATCTAGCATTAGCTATGATGAGGAAAGTAAAAAGCTAATTAATATGCGTAATAAAGGTGCTATGCTTTCAGATCCTACTATCCGTGAAGGATTTGTCCAAGGCTCCGTTGCTCAAGGTATGGAGGCAGCTGGCTCAAATAGAGCAGGTGCTGGGCAGGCATTTATGGGTATCGGTATGGGTATGAATGCTGGCGGTGGCTTTATGCAATCAGCATCTGAAACTAACCGTATGCAAATGCAAAATCAACAGCAATACCAACAGCAAGCACCTCCTCCAGTAGCAAGTGGATGGAATTGTTCTTGTGGTAAAGCTAATAATATAGGCAAGTTCTGTTCAGAATGTGGTAATCCTAAGCCTATGGAAGCATCTGGTTGGGAATGTTCTTGTGGAAATAAAAATACAGGAAAGTTCTGTTCACAATGCGGAAATCCTCAGCCATCATCATGGAAATGCTCATGCGGAGCTGAGAATAGTGGTAATTTCTGTTCAGGCTGTGGAAATAAAAAACCAGTTTAGATAGAACTTGAGGTGTGATTAATGGAAGTTGTTCAATATAAATGTCCTAATTGTGGCGGTAATCTTGAGTATAAGGCTGGCAATCAAGATTTCGGTTGCGAATACTGTTTGAGTGAGTTTACTGAAACTGAAATAAAAGAAATATTTAAAAAAAATGAAAACATGGAACTCGATGAAAATGTTGAGGAAATCAAAAAAGAACAGCAGGAATTTGAGGAGCATACTAATCTTTATTCATGCCCAAACTGTGGTGCTGAAATTATATCTGAGGATACAACCTCGGCTACATTCTGCTACTACTGCCATAATCCTGTCATTCTTTCGGGCAGGCTCTCAGGAAGTTATAAACCAAATAAAATTATTGCATTTAATGTTACTAAGGAAGAGGCAGAAAAGCTGTTTAAGGAATGGTGTAAGAAAAAATGGTTCCTACCCAATGATTTTAAATCCAATCAACAGCTAGAGAAAATGACTGGTGTTTATGTCCCCTTTTGGATTGCTGATTGCGATGTGAAAGCAAATGTAAATGCATTAGGAAAGAAAAATCGCACATGGGTTTCAGGTGATTACAGATACACTGAAACAAAAGAATACTCAGTTGTAAGACGTGCATCAATCGTTATGGAGGGAATTCCAGCTGATGGATCTAGTAAATTTGATGATAAACTTATGGAAGCGATTGAGCCTTTTGATTATAATGATATTAAAAACTTTTCTATGTCGTTTTTAAGCGGATTTTTTGCTGATAAATATGATGTCGAAAAAGCCGAGGTTTTCCCAAGAATTAGAAACAGAGCCGTCGATGCTAGCGATAGATTAATGCGTTCAACTATGAATGGTTATAGCAGCATTTCTGTTACAAATTCTGATATAAGTATCTTGAAAACTGATTGGAAATATATGCTCCTACCTGTGTGGTTTATGACGTTTAAATATAATGAGAAAATCTATTCATTTGCTATCAATGGTCAAACTCGTAAATTAGCTGGGATTCCCCCTCTTAGCGTCCCAAAACTATTAGGATTCTGTGGTGGGCTTTTAGCTGCACTCACCCTAATCTTTACAGTTGGGGGGTATTTCCTAAGATGAGAAAACTAAAAATAATTCTACCCCTTGTTTTTA
The DNA here is from genome assembly GCA_012523875.1 of Clostridiales bacterium. Classification (GTDB taxonomy): domain Bacteria; phylum Bacillota; class Clostridia; order Oscillospirales; family Ruminococcaceae; genus JAAYPV01. Next base: position 2,692 of record JAAYSW010000117.1, on the reverse strand, counting down.
TAATATTTACTCTTGCTATGCCATCTGCGTTCGCTAGTTATAATGATAACATGGTTTATGACCTTGATAATAGCTTAACTGATAGCGAAGAGGCAACTGTGAATAAGGCAATTAGAGAGGCTGTAGATAAGTATGAAATGAATATTTGTATCGTGATTACTGACGACATAGGTAGCAAATCACCAATGGAGTACGCTGATGACTTCTATGATGATTTATACGGAATTAACACTGATGGAGTATTGTTGCTAATCAATAATGACACAAAAAAAGATTGGATTTCTACGAGTGGTTCTGCAATAAAAAAATATCATGATTCTGATATCCAGTTAATGTTTGATGATATTACACCAAAACTGCAAAATGATGATTTTAAGGGAGCATCACTTGCATTTATAGATTCGCTTAAAAATACCCACTCTTCTAATTATGATTGGATTTCAGCATTCGGTATAAGTTTCGGCATAAGTGCTATCATAGTAATTATCATTGGTTTACTTATTACTTCACATTATAAACTTCATAAAACAATCTCTGCTACAAATTATGTCTGCACCAATAAAACAAAAATGCACGAAAGTAGAGATGACTTCATACGACAATATGTAACCAAAGTAAGAATTGAAACCAACAGTGGTGGCGGTGGTGGTGGAACATCAACGCATAGATCAAGTAGTGGTGGTACTCATGGTGGTGGTGGCAGAAGCCGTTAACATTAATAATATCTCAATCCTGTTATTTTTATTACAATAGCAATCAAAAAAGGTGGAAAACAAATTAATGTTTTCCACCTTTTAATTAGTGGTGACAAGCATCACAATCCCCAACCTCACCAACAATTGGTATAGGGTCAATTCCTTGCCTTGTATAATAATCAGTTACAGCAGATTTAATTGCCTGTTCAGCTAATACTGAACAATGAACCTTTGAGGGTGGCAATCCATCAAGTGCCTCAACAACTGCCTTGTTTGAAAGTTTCAAGGCATCATCAATAGATTTACCAACAATTAGTTCAGTGGCAATTGAAGATGTCGCTACAGCTGCTCCACAACCAAATGTCTTAAATCTTACATCTGTAATAATTCCATCCTTAACCTTAATGTACATTTTCATTATATCGCCACATTTAGCATTACCAACCTCACCGATTCCATCTGCATCTTCTAATTCTCCAACATTTCTTGGATTTGTGAAATGGTCTAAAACTTTATCTGTATATAACATAACTTACCTCCTTGTCTATCCCTCTGCCTCTATAATCTTTTCCCAAAGTGGTGACATCTCACGAAGACGATTCACTATTTTAGGCATAACCTCTAAAATATAATCTATATCCTGTTCCGTAGTTTCATCGCTTATCGAAAACCTTACGGAACCATGTGCAATCTCATGGCTCAATCCCAAGGAAAGCATAACATGTGATGGATCAAGCGAGCCCGATGTGCAAGCAGAACCCGAGGAAGCACATATTCCATACATATCAAGCATTAGGAGGATGCTTTCACCCTCAATCCCTTCAATCGAGATATTACAATTTCCACAAAGCCTTTTTTCCCTATCGCCATTAAGTCTTGTGTGAGGGATTTCTAAAATACCATCAATAAGCTTATTGCGAAGTTTTGTTACATTTTCAACACGCTGTGGAATACCAGTAGTAACCTCTTCCATAGCAACTCCCAAACCGACTATCGCTGGAATATTTTCAGTTCCGCCACGCTTATTTCTCTCCTGAGCACCACCGTGAATAAAGTTCGGCAAAACTAATCCCTTACGTATATATAAAGCTCCCACACCTTTAGGAGCGTGAATTTTATGTCCCGATAATGCTAATAGGTCAACACCTAATTCCTTAACATTAATCTCAACACTTCCAATAGCTTGTACTGCATCAGTGTGAAAAATCACATCATGTTCTTGACAGATTTCAGCAATTTCTTTTATCGGTTGAATCGTACCAATCTCATTATTAGCGTACATAATTGATACAATTGCAGTGTCCTCACGAATAGCATTTTTTAACTCATCAAGATTAATAATGCCATTTTCATCAATTGATATATATGTTACCTCAAAGCCCTGTCTTTCAAGTGCCTCACAGGTATGAAGTACAGCATGATGCTCAAAAACAGAGGTGATTATATGTTTTTTGCCCCTGGGAGCAAGCCTCTCACAAACGCCCTTAATCGCCCAGTTATCAGCCTCCGATCCACAGCTTGTAAAATAAATTTCCTTTGGATCACAAGACAATGCCTTAGCAACCTTTTCCCTTGAAACTTCCAAGTCACGCTTAGCGTTCCTACCCATTCCATAGATACTTGATGCATTTCCATACTGCTCATTAAAATAAGGTAACATTGCATTTAAAACTGCGTCAGAAACCTTAGTGGTAGCAGCGTTATCCGCATAAATAAATCTTTTTTCCATAATAAATCCTTCTTTAACATTTGAATAGTTATTTATATGTTCCTATGAGTATAATATGATTATATACTAGTTCAGTAGAAATTGCAATAGTTTATCTAAAAAATTAATATGTCCTATATTAAGTTATAAAAAAACATAGAAAACAGTTGCTTTTTTGTATATTTTTCAGTTATTCAGCAAATACTTGTCCCTTTGAATAACGGCAAGTTCATCGCACCTCTCATTCTCTGGATGTCCAGCATGCCCTTTAACCCATTTAAATTCAACT
>JAAYSW010000116.1 GCA_012523875.1 Clostridiales bacterium | reverse complement strand
TTTACAACATTCCACGCATGATTAATTGTATCACTCGTCACTAACCAGCACTCAAAACCTAATTTATTTAAAATATATTTATAGGCTAACGAATAGGCTTGGCAAACACCTGATTTGTTTATTAATATATCATAGGCATTATAAATAGAATATGTGTAATCATATGTAAAATGGATTAAGAAATACTCATGAATGGCTAATATTATTTCTATATCATTCATATTTTCATCGAGTGTGCTTATAATGTAATCCACTTCTTCCTCAAACTCTACTCTCATTTTAGCTATTTCATTATATGAGTTCTTGTAGAATAAATTAGTGATAGCCACTTCACCTGTATAAGAATTGTAATAACTTTGAATTTTATTATCAACATAAAATAATTCAGGGCTATTGTTAATTATCTGTGCAAATACTTCAAGGACTTCATCCGCTGTCACCCTATATCTAGCAAGGTTAACAGAGGATTCAATATTAATAAAAGCCTCGTATAATGTTTCCTCAAGTGTAGGCACACTATATCCATGTGAATTAAATGGTTTTGCAGTAAAAAGAGAAATTGACTGGGCAGCTGCACCCTCCTGAATTAAATCCACATGAGAGGTTTGTACTGAAATACTTCCTCCATCTATTGCAGAAACAAAAGTTGGAGTTGTCATAATAAATGTAAATATTAATGTAATAAACAAACTTAAAACCTTCTTATTATAAACAGACATAGTAATTCCCCCTTACCCTTTTATATAAATTATACCGTTTCAAGTTTTAAACGTCAATGTTTTTGAACAAATACTTTGAAAATTTACAAAATTAATAGATTATCCATTAGTATACGATTCTGCACTATTCGGATAATATTTTATTTTACACCTATAAATATGCCATAACAAAATAGGCGATGTATTAATTTAATACATCGACCTATCACATTGAAATTCCTTTACTTAAATTATGTAGCAATAATAAAATACAACTCATCTATATTTATATTGTGATACATACTCAAAGCCATCAAGTAAAGAATCAAGACTTCTAAAAGCCATACCCGTACCTTTTGCCACACATGTAATCGGGTCATCAGCAACAATAGTTCTAACGCCAAGCTCCCTAGACATAAGCTTAGGCAAACCACCCAGTAAAGCTCCGCCACCTGTTAAAATTATACCATTATCATAAATATCACCTATTAATTCAGGTGGCGTTTCCTCCAATACACTCTTTATTGCGTCTATAATTGAAAATATTGTTTCTTCAATTGCATTATAAACATCAACTTCACTTATCTCTAACTGCACAGGCATACCACTAATTAAGCTCCTTCCTTTTATGATTGTAGTATTTTGAGGATGGGGGTTTTCTAAATTTGTTAATTCCTTCTTAGCAAGTTCAGCAGTTTTTTCACCAATCAAAACTTTATATTTGCTTGTAATATATTTTATTATCGCTTGATCAATCTTATTCCCTGCAACCTTTAAGGAATTAGAAGTTACAATTCCACTTAGTGATATAACAGCGACATCAACAGTTCCGCCACCAATATCTACAACCATATTACCCCTAGCTTTAGAAATCTTTATCCCTGCACCAATTAAAGCAGCTATGGGTTCTTTTATCAAGTATACCTTCCTCGAACCAGCACTTAAAGCAGCTTCAACAACTGCTCTATTCTCAACCTCTGTTATAAGTGATGGCACGCATATTATTATCCTTGGCTTAACTAATTGTCTGCCACTAACCTTAAGAATAAACTCCCTTATCATACATTGTGTCATTTCCTCATCGGATATAATTCCATCTGCAAGGGGTCTTATAGCTACTATATATTCAGGAGTTCTGCCTATCATTTTATAAGCATCATTACCCACTGTAAGAACTCTTTTCGTTTTTTTATTAAAAGCAACAACCGATGGCTCTGTTAATATAACACCTTTCCTTCCCATAGTCATAACTATATTAGCAGTGCCCAAATCAATACCAATATCCATATTAGCCATATCTATTTCTCCTGTTCACATTTTAAATCTTGGATTTTGTAGTTGTACCAACTAAAACAATGACCGTATCAGCACCCTTTGTCTTTAATAAATCACTACATCTCCTTGCTGTACTACCCGTTGTAAGTACATCATCGCAAAGTAATATCTTCCTATTTGATAAATCAA
>JAAYSW010000003.1 GCA_012523875.1 Clostridiales bacterium | reverse complement strand
TGGGGTATCAGTTTTATACTGATACCTCATTTTTTGATATGATAGAAAATAAGTGACGGAAAGGTTTAGTAACCATAAGGGATAATAATAACCCCCCTCCCCCTAATTCCCTTTTTAATTATATCCACTTCTAAAATCATGAATATGAGTTTTATATGTAAATCATAAAATGTAAAAATAATGAATAAGCTTTTGTATAGAATAATTATAGGGAGATGGCTATATGAACAACATGAATAGAAGAAATTTTAATCAAATGCGTAATAGACAGTTAAATAGCAACCAGATGTTTAATAATCAAAATAGGAAGATGCAAAATAAGGGAGATATGGATTTAGCGTACCCGATAATAAAGGTTGAAAAGCCAAATATAACTTATGCACGAATGATTCTTGATAATATAGGAAGTTGTGCCTCTGAGATGACAGCTATAGCTCTTTATGCATATAATCATGTAATATTCAGGGACTATGAAGATGTATCTGCAGCATTTAAAAGGATAAGTATAGTTGAAATGCATCATTTTAATATCTTTAGTGAGCTTGCACTACAACTTGGTGAGAATCCAAGATTGTGGACACAGAGATATAGTCAAAAGGTCTTTTGGTCGCCTTCATGTATTAAATATTCTAAGCAATTAGTGGAAGCGTTAAGCAATGCTATTAACGAAGAAAAAACAGCAATTAAGAAGTATGAATCTCAAATTGAACAAATTAAGGATGTAAATGTTGTTGAAAACTTAGAACGAATTATAATTGATGAAAAGGAACACCTAGAGACCTTTACTAGATTGCATGAAAAATACTCTGCAAATTAGTTTTTATATCGGCGTGTATTCTGTGATTAAATCTTGAATTTTTTAAATAAGATTTATGTAAAATAGAATATACGCCTAAAACTTATGGGTATATATATAGTAAAAATGAATAAAGAGTAAATGAATTAATAGAAAGTTTACAAAATCTATTGACAAGTTGCGGGTTGAGTGATATAATATTAAAAGAGTTATAGTATGCTAACTAAAATATAATATAAAAATTATATGGGTTGCTTGCTCTAATTCATTTATTTTTAAAATGAGTTAGCTAGTTCTAACTTAACTAAAGGAGGAATTATTATGCCTTTAACTATGGCTAGGATAGGTGACCAAATTTGTATAAAGCGTATTACTGGGAAGGATGAAACCCGTAAATTCCTTGAAAGGTTGGGGTTTGTAGCAGGTGAGTTTGTTACAATTGTTTCTACTCTTGGTGGAAGTATGATTCTTAATGTAAAAAATGCTCGTGTTGCCCTTGATGAGGATATGGCTAGAAGAATTATGGTTTAGGGGATGGATAAATGAAAAACTTAAACTCTGTTAAATGTGGAGAAACGGCAATTGTTGTAAAACTTCATGGTGAGGGTGCAGTTAGAAGAAGGATTATGGATATGGGAATTACAAAGGGAGCAGAGGTATTTATAAGAAAAGTTGCCCCACTTGGAGATCCAATTGAGATAAATGTTCGTGGATACGAACTTAGTATTAGAAAAGCGGATGCTGAAATGATTGAGGTTGAATAGAATAATCTCGTAATTATACAATGCAGTTAGCAGTGTCTAACTTAATTGGAGGCGGACTATGGAATTTAAAATTGCACTTGCGGGCAACCCGAACTCTGGGAAAACTACAATGTTTAATCATCTTACGGGGAGCACGCAATATGTTGGAAATTGGCCAGGCGTTACTGTTGAAAAAAAAGAAGGTAAGCTAAAGGGTCATAAGAATGTTAAATTAGTTGATTTACCTGGGATTTATTCAATGTCTCCCTATACCCTTGAGGAAGTTGTTTCTAGGGAATTTTTGATAAATGAAAAGCCGGATGCGATAATTAACATTGTTGATAGCACAAATATAGAACGTAATTTATATTTAACAACGCAACTTATAGAACTTGGTATTCCTGTGATAATTGCTTTGAATATGACGGATATTGTACGCAAAAATGGCGATAGTATTAATATTAAAAAGCTTGCAAGTGAATTAGGTTGCGAGATAGTGGAAACTTCTGCATTAAAGGGCGACGGCTGTGTTGAGGTTGCTGAAAAAGCGGTCGCTCTTGCGGGGGGGAAAGAAAGAAATATAATTCTGCATACCTTTTCTCATGAAATTGAGAGGGAACTTTCAAAAATTGAAATGAGGGTTTCTGACTTTATTGATAGTGAACAGCTTCGTTGGTTTTCAATTAAGCTTTTCGAGCGTGATGAAAAGGTTGTAGAACAATTAAGTTTACCAACGGCTACTTTAAATGAAGTTGAAAAGATGATTTCAAAATGTGAGGAAGCGTTTGATGATGACAGCGAAAGCATAATTACTAATGAACGCTATACATATATTTCAAGGATAGTAAAGGATACAGTTAAAAGAAAAAATACAACTAATGTAACAACATCAGATAAAATAGACCGTATAGTTACTAATAGGTTTTTGGCATTACCAATTTTTGCAGTAGTAATGTGGCTTGTATACTTTGTTTCAATTTCAACAATTGGTGGTTGGGCTACTGGGTGGGTGGAAGATGTTTTATTTGGTGAGGTCATCCCCCCTGCAGTAGAAGGAATACTTGGAGGTCTTGGTACTGCTGAATGGTTAAATTCACTTATTCTTGAAGGAATTATCGGTGGTGTCGGTGCTGTTTTAAGCTTCCTACCACAGATGATTGTATTGTTTATATTCCTTGCTATACTTGAAGATTGTGGTTATATGGCTCGTGTAGCATTTATCATGGATAGGATATTTAGGAAGTTTGGGCTTTCAGGGAAATCATTTATACCTATGCTAATTGGTACAGGGTGTAGTGTTCCAGGGATTATGGCATCTAGAACGATTGAAAACGAACGAGATAGAAGAATGACAATAATCACAACAAGCTTCATTCCCTGTGGTGCAAAACTTCCCATTATCGCTTTAATTGCTGGTGCATTATTTGGTGGCTCTGTTTGGGTCGCTCCAGCGGCATATTTTATTGGGGTTGCAGCAGTTATAGTTTCAGGGATTATGTTGAAGAAAACACAAGGATTTGCAGGAGAACCAGCACCATTTGTTATGGAACTCCCTGCATATCATTTTCCAGGTTCAAAGGGTGTATTTATACATACATGGGATAGAGTTAAATCATTTGTAGTTAAGGCAGGGACGGTTATATTCCTTGCTTGTGGGTTGATTTGGTTTTTAAGCACATTTAATTTTTCACTAGAAATGGTTAACCCAAATGAATCGATTCTATCTAAAATAGGTGGAGTTATTGCACCTATATTTGCTCCACTTGGTTGGGGGAATTGGAAACCAGCGGTCGCTACAGTTACAGGTCTTATTGCTAAGGAAAATGTAGTGGGAACATTCGGTGTGCTATATGGTTTTGAAGAAGTTGCTGAGAGTGGCAACGAAATTTGGACAACTTTAGCACAAAGTTTTACACAGCTTTCAGCATTTTCATTTTTACTTTTCAATCTATTATGTGCCCCATGTTTCGCCGCAATTGGTGCTATTAAGCGTGAGATGGGAAGTGCAAAATGGACTTGGTTTGCTATTGGATACCAAACAGCTTTTGCTTATTCAGTATCACTAATGGTTTATCAATTTGGCAGGTTTTTTACAGGAAGCGGCAATATAATAGGAGTTTTAATATCTATTTCCTTACTTGCATTTATGCTCTATATGCTATTTAAGCCGTATAAAAATTCAAACAAGCCTAATTCTTACGCTAAAAAGAACACAAAGAAAAAGGTTGCAGTTTAGGGGGAATGTTAAATGACAACTATAATCGTGAGTATTGTTATTATATCATTGTTTGCTTTAGCAGGTTATTATTCCTATAAGAAATCAAAAAACGGTGGATGCAGTGGTTGTTCAAGATGCCCGAAAT
>JAAYSW010000115.1 GCA_012523875.1 Clostridiales bacterium | reverse complement strand
CGTTGACTAAATATGTATCTGTTGCCTCAATTACAGCAGCAATAGTTTACCCTATTATTACATTTACAACTCAGTATTATATAACCGATGTGCCTAAGAACCTTGCACTCCTGCATACAATATTAGTAATATGTACAAGCATATTATTAATTTATATGCATAAGAGTAATATAGTAAGGCTAAAGAATCATACTGAGAACAAGTTTTCATTTAAGAAGAAGGAGGGATAAGGATGGCGAAGATAACAGTTTTAGGCGCAGGTGGCTTCGGTATAAGTCTTGCAGTAATGGCGGAAAATTACGGGCATGAGGTTACTGTGTGGTCATCTATTTCAGAGGAAATTGAGGCTATTAGGCGAGATGGTGAACAGAAGGAAAAGCTTCCAGGCATAAAAATACCTAAAAACATAAAATTATCAACGGATATTTCATGTGTTGCAGGATGTGACGTAGTTTTGTTTGGAATACCGACAGCATTTGTGAGAGAAGTTGCAAAAAATGCTGCACCATATATTACTTCAAGCATGATTGTCCTCAATACTGGAAAAGGGTTTGAGATGGATACCCACAAGAGGATGAGTGAAGTTTTAAGTGAAGAAATCAAGAATGCACCAATCGTAGCTATGTCTGGTCCTTCGCATGCTGAGGAAGTTAGCATGGGTATACCGACAACAGTGGCAGTAGCTTCTCTTAATAAAAAAGCTGCACATTATATACAGGATATTCTATGTAATGAGGTTTTTAGGATATATTTAAATAATGATATTATCGGCTGTGAAATAGGCGGTGCATTAAAAAATATCATTGCTCTATCATCGGGAATTTGTGATGGTATGGGATATGGGGATAATACAAAAGCAGCTCTTATGACAAGAGGAATAAGTGAAATTGCACGCCTTGGTGTTGCTATGGGGGCGAAGAAGGAAACATTTGCTGGCCTTACAGGAATAGGTGACTTAATCGTAACCTGTACTAGTATGCATAGCAGAAACCGTAGGGCAGGAATTCTAATTGGTCAAGGCGTAGATCCGATAGAGGCTATTAAACAAGTGGGAACAGTTGAGGGTTATTCATGTTGTAAAGCAGCTTGGGAATTACGTAAAAAGTTAAATGTTGAAATGCCAATAACTGAGCAATTGCATAAGATATTATTTGAGGATGGAACTGTCAAGGAAGCATTAGAAAACCTTATGTCTAGACCTAGCAGGCATGAAACAGAAGGAATTTTTTTATCAGAATGCAAGAACTAAAGCTTGTGTTTAATAAAGTGTAACAATGCTCTTACATAATCTAAAACAATTAATTAATACATTAATATACCAAATATCACTTCAGAGGAGGTGATATTTTTTTAATAAATAATTATTATTTTTTTATAGTTTATTTTCCTGTTTATTGTCTATACTTATTATGAAATATAATAATGTAGATTTCTAATTTATTTAGAAAGAGTTAATATTATTGAAAAATAATGAAACAATATAGACAAAAGCAAAAAGGAGATGTAGCATGAAGAAAATAGTTATACTTACAGTTGTGACAGTAGTAATGGTTTTTAGCACAGTTATGATACCAAGGTTGTTTGAGAAAACATTAGCAAAGGCAGAAATAACAGCAATGTCAAATATTATCTATACCGAATATGTAAATGCAACAGGTGAGGTCGATTGTAATGAGGAAATGTTTATAGTTAATGCGGCAGTAAGAGAGGATGATATAAGCAAAGTAAAGATTGGGCAACAGGTGGTTATAAGCGGCAAAGGGTTTGGAGATAGAGTATACAACGGAACGGTCGATGTTATATCGGATACGGCAAGAAGACTGCAACAGGGGGCAACTGGAAATACAGTAGTTGATGTAGTTGTAACTATTGAAGATAAAGACGAAATGATGCGTAAGGGTAATACTGCAGATGTAAAAATAATTATTTCAGAGCAAAGACAAATTTCAGTTGTGGCATATAAAGCAGTAAGGCAAGATAAGGATGGAACTGAATATGTTTATGTATTCCGTGATGGAGTAGCCGTTCGCAAAGATATAGTAACAGGCTTAGAGCTAAGCGATGGGATAGAGGTTTTATCAGGGCTACTTCCAGAAGATAAAGTTTTAATGTCTCAGGAAGAAATAGAGAATGGAAATTATGTTAAGGTGGTAGAATAATGCTTGACGAGATAAAAAGGAGAATGAGTGAGCTATGTAGGAACAGATTAAGGCTATTTCTTACTGTTGGTGGAATAACAATTGGTGTTTTATCCGTAATAATAATTTCCATATTAGGTGAGGTAGGGAAAACCACAGTCGATAAAAAGCTTACAAGCATGGGACTTGATAGTGTTGTTGTATCAGTAAATAGCGGACAGGGTAGTGGGCTTTGTGAGAATGATTTATATAAATTAACTGATGTTGAGGAGATAAGAAAAGCAATTCCTCTGATGAGTCTGGTAACTTATAGCATCATAAGAGAAACTAATAGTGATTGTATGTTATGGGGAATAAATGAAGATGCAAATAATGTTATTGATTTAGATGTGCTTCACGGCAGGCTTATAAATAAAGGGGATGTCTCAAGCAATGCAAGGGTATGCTTAATAGACGAGGAATTAGCTAGAGAATCATATAGCCGTTCTAATATAGTAGGAAAAAAGATAAGCGTTGAGATAAATGGCACGATGCAAGAGTATGAGATTATTGGTATAGTACGGAATGGTGTAAATGTTTTACAATCGATGCTTGGGAATGTTATACCATCATTTGTATATATACCATATACAACTTTTCAAAATGCAAGTGCAAAAAATAGTTTTGATCAAATTGCAGTAAAATTGCACGATACGAATATAAGTATTAATGATAAAATTGAAACAATAATAACCGCTGGAAATAATGATAGAACAGCTGTTAGTGTGGAGAATTTACTAGGGCAGAAAGATGCCCTATCAAGCATTTTGGATATTGTAACAATAATATTAACTTTTATAGCAGGTATATCTCTTTTAGTTTCTGGTTTATCAATAATGACAGTAATGATGGTGGCAGTAAGTGAGCGAACACGGGAAATAGGGATAAAGAAATCCATTGGTGCATCAAAAGGTGATATTTTAACTGAATTTTTAATAGAATCTGCATTGATAACTCTGCTAGGCAGTGCGATTGGAATAGCATTAGGTATATTAATTGGTATTATAGGTTGTGTTATTATGGATATAGAAATAATGATAAATATAAAACTTGTTTTAGGTGTATTTATCTTTACGCTATTTACGGGGTTAACATTTGGAGTATATCCTGCATATAGGGCATCAAAGCTAAAACCAGTTGAAGCATTAAGATTATAAAAAATGGTCGGCTTAAATAAAGCCGACCATTTTAAATTAAATTATTAAGTGTGAAACTATTAGCATCCACATGGATTGCATGGGTTACCGCATCCGCAAGAATCTGTGTTACCACAGCAAACACAAAGAACGATTAGGATAATTATAATCCAACAGCAATTATTACTTCCGCCACCAAATCCGAAACTCATAAAAACACTCCTTTTATTAATAATGTAAGAATCAGAAACAAGATTTTAAGAGTTTTTCTTGTGTTCCGTTCCATAGTTTATTGTATGTAAGAGCAGAAAATGTGTTACGGAATTTTTAAATTTGCAAATGGCAGCAAATCATACTATATTAATTATATTGAATTTCATGTGAAATCTAAATCTTATTATTAAGGTTGTTATAATTATCAACAAAATCTTTAAGCTTTAAATATGTCTCATCGCTAATAATATGCTCAATTTTACAAGCATCATTTTCAGCTACCTCCTTGCTTACTAGCAATATATTAGTAAGAAATTCAGTTATCAAAAGATGGCGTTTATAAATGTTTTTAGCCCTTTCCAAACCGATATCAGTTAAAACAATCTGCCCATCATCTTTTACTATGATATAGTTATTTTTCGCCAAGATTTTCACTGCCCTGCTAATGCTTGGTTTAGAATATCCCAATTCTGTGGCGATATCTACGGAACGTACATATTTAGTTTTTTTATCTAAAATGTAAATAGTTTCAAGGTAATCTTCACCTGATTGCTGCAAATGCATTCCTATCCCTCCCACAAATAGCTAGGTTGAAATATATGTACATATAATAAATGTTATAAGGTTGATTATACGAATTCATAGACTTGAATTTAATTTTAACATAGATGGCAGTAAAAATCAACTTTTTTGTTTTAAGAAAAAAGAAAAATAAATTATAACTATTAGGTAAAAAGAGTGAAGAACAAAGAAAAATAAAATAAACCCCATAAAACGCTTGACAAAGGTAAGAAAAAGTGATAATATAAATAAGTCGCTAAAATAGGGGCGAGAGGAGAGGAGCCTTTAAAAAGCCTGTTGAATAAGACGTAGAGGTTTTGACGGTACTGGTTGTAGCTGATGGGATTTATCGAATTAAAAATAAATTTCAAAAAGGTATTGACAAAAGGT
>JAAYSW010000114.1 GCA_012523875.1 Clostridiales bacterium | reverse complement strand
TTTTTAAGATTAGTTTCAACTATGGCATAATTTAAATGTTGATTTTTTTCGATAAGGTCTTCAGCATCAATTATAAATTTATAATAATTTTTTGCACCTGTAAGATTGTCATAGTTGTTGTTGGTTAATTCGTTTAGGAATTTTCTCCTAAGCATTGATATAATAAAAACGGATAAAATTGTAGCAAATAGCAAAGTTACAAGAATAGCTATTATTATCATGCTAGTCGTTTCTTCAATGTTAAAAGCAATAGTGGAGAATCTTATTTTTTGCTGGTTTAAAGTCTTGCTAATGATTGCTGATATTTGATTTGCGTTAAAGTTTAGTATTGAATGAAATAATGACAATAATGCCGTAATTGCAACAAAGATAACAGAATAATTATGAAGCATTCCCCTCACCCCAATTCTCATGCCCATATTTTACACTTTACGATTTTATATATATTTTTTCCACATCATAAATTCATTATAGGATAAATTACAAAAACATTAAAGCGTCTTTTATGTATTATTTGTGAATTTTTTATCACTTACTTATCTACAAAAAGTTAATAGAACATCATTTGCATAGGTTTTATGCATAATAACCAATGTTTGTATAACCATCTAATTTACTAATAATTATCTTATGGAAAAATATTATATTTATACATGGTATAAAGAAAAGAAACCATAGAATTGATGCTATAGAAAAAAGCGTACTGCATTTGCAATACGCTTTTTAGTAGTTTATAAATTAATTATGCCTCATCAGTACCATAAATTTTTGAAAGTCTTACTAGGTGTTCGTACCTGTTCTTAGCATCCTTTTCAGCAATGTCAAATAATTGCTCAGCTCTATCAGCATTTTGACGAGTAAGTGAATTATAACGAACCTCACTCATTAAGAAATCTTTATAATTATCAGTGTTAGGAGCCTTTGAATCAAGTTGGAATGGATTCTTGCCCTCTAAAGCTAGAGTAGGATTATAACGGAATAAATGCCAGTAACCAGCTTGAACAGCTCTCTTTTCCTGTGCCTGAGCAGTAGCCATACCTGTTTTAATACCATGATTAATACATGGTGAGTATGCGATTATAATTGATGGACCATCATAAGCTTCAGCTTCAGCAATTGCCTTGATACACTGATTATAGTCAGCACCCATAGCTATATGAGCAACATAAACATAACCATAACTCATTGCGATTCCAGCAAGATCTTTCTTCTTAACTTCCTTACCAGCAGCAGCAAACTGTGCGATAGCACCTGTTGGAGTTGATTTTGAAGATTGTCCACCTGTATTTGAGTAAACCTCAGTATCGAATACCATAATGTTTACATCTTCACCAGAGGCGATTACATGGTCAAGACCACCGAAACCAATATCATAAGCCCAACCGTCACCACCGAATATCCATTGTGATTTCTTTCTTAGGTAATCCTTGTATTTTAAGATATTTTTACCTTCAGCACAATCACAGCTTGTTAGAGCATCGATTAATGCATCAGTAGCAGCTGAATTTGCCTCACCATCATTGAATGTTTTTAGATATTCAGCAGAAGCCTTCTTAACATCAGCATTTTTAGTTGTCTTGCTTAATGTCTCAATCATCTTAGAAGCTCTTTCTCTTAATGTTTTGTGAGCCAAATGCATACCATAACCATATTCAGCATTATCTTCAAACAGTGAATTTGCCCAAGCAGGACCCTTACCAGCCTTATTTGTTGTATAAGGTGTTGAAGGAGCAGAACCACCCCAGATTGATGAACAGCCTGTTGCATTAGCAATGAACATTCTGTCACCGAAAAGTTGTGTAACAAGCTTTGCATAAGGTGTTTCACCACAACCAGCACAAGCACCTGAGAATTCAAGCAATGGCTGTTTGAATTGAGAGCCCTTAACTGTAGTAGGTTTGAATTTCTTGAGAACCTCAGCTTTTTCATCAAGATTGCTAGCATAGTTTGCTAATTCCTGCTGTTCTAATTGAGTATCAAGAGGCTTCATAACCAATGCCTTTTCACCCTTCTTACCAGGGCATACATTAGCACATGAGCCACAACCTGTACAATCAAGAGCAGAAACAGTCATAACAAAATTATAACCCTTCAACCCTGTTAGAGGTTTAGCTGTTTCCCTAGCATTTGCAGGAGCATTAGCCAATTCTTCGTCAGTCATAACAGCAGGACGAATTACAGCATGTGGACATACATATGAACAGAAGTTACATTGGATACAGTTATCGGAAACCCAACATGGAACATCAACAGCAATACCACGCTTCTCATAAGCAGAAGAGCCTTGTGGGAAAGTACCATCAGCAGCATCTGCAAAAGTTGAAACTGGAAGTGAATCACCCTTTTGAGCATTACAAGGAATTTGAATATTATTTACAAAATCAACAAGAGTCTTATTGTCGCCAGTAGCAAGAGGCATACCGATTTGAGTGTCCTCAGCCTTAGCCCATGAAGCAGGTATCTTGATTTCAATAACCTTTTCACAACCAGCATCAATAGCATCATGGTTCATCTTAACAATCTTATCACCCTTCTTTGAATAAGAAGCAGTAGCAGCATCCTTCATGTATTTAATAGCATCATCAATTGGAATGATATTAGCAAGTTTGAAGAAAGCAGATTGTAGGATTGTGTTGATTCTATTACCTAAGCCGATTTCCTTACCGAGTTTCACACCGTCAATAGTGTAGAATTTAATATTGTTTTCAGCAAGATATCTCTTAACCTGTCCAGGAAGATTAGCCTCAAGACCATCCATATCCCAGATTGTGTTCAATAGGAAAGTACCACCAGGCTTAATTTCGTGAACCATATCGTATTTATTAATATATGATTGGTTATGGCACGCAACAAAATCAGCTTTATTAATTAAATAAGTTGATTTAATAGGTGAATTACCAAATCTTAGATGTGAAACAGTGATTCCACCGGATTTCTTTGAGTCATAAGCAAAATATGCTTGAACAAAAAGGTCAGTGTGGTCACCGATAATTTTAATTGAGTTTTTATTAGCACCAACAGTTCCGTCAGCACCAAGTCCCCAGAACTTACAAGCAGTAGTGCCTTCTGGAGCAGAGTGAATTTCTTCAGTTACAGGTAGTGATAGGTTTGTAACATCATCATTTATAGCAATTGTAAATCTTGGTTTGCAATCAGGTTTAAACGCTGCATTTGCAAAAACTGAATTGATATGTGTAGGAGTAGTATCCTTTGAACCAAGACCGTAGCGACCGCTGAATATTGTAACATCGTTAAATTTAGTACCCTTTAATGCTGCTACAACATCAAGATATAGAGGTTCGCCAAGTGAGCCAGGTTCTTTAGTTCTATCAAGAACTGAAATTTGTTTAACAGTATCAGGAATAGCCTCAACAAGTCTGTCTGCACAGAATGGTCTGTATAGTCTTACCTTAACAAGACCATATTTACCGCCCTTAGCATTCAAATAATCAATTGTTTCCTCAATAGTATCATTTACAGAGCCCATAGCAATAATAATATGTTCAGCATCAGGAGCACCGTAGTAGTTAAATAATTTATAATCAGTACCGATTAACTCATTAACCTTGTCCATATATTCCTCAACAATAGCAGGAACATCATCATAATATGGGTTACAAGCTTCTCTAGCTTGGAAGAAGATATCTGGGTTTTGAGCAGTACCACGAAGAACGGGACGCTCAGGACTTAGAGCTTGGTCACGGAATTCTTGGATAGCATCCATATCAACAAGCTCAGTAAGTGTTGATTTATCCCATGCTTCAACTTTTTGAACTTCGTGAGAAGTACGGAAACCATCAAAGAAGTGTAGGAAAGGAACTCTACTCTTGATAGTGGATAAATGGGAAACTGCACCTAAATCCATAACCTCTTGTGGATTTGTTGAACAAAGCATAGCATAACCAGTTTGACGGCATGCATAAACGTCAGAGTGGTCACCGAATATGTTCAAAGCGTGTGAAGAAACACAACGAGCTGAAACATGAATTACGGAAGGAAGTAATTCTCCAGCAATTTTATACATATTAGGTATCATAAGCAATAGACCCTGTGAAGCTGTATAAGTAGTAGTTAATGCACCAGCAGCAAGTGAGCCATGCACTGTACCAGCAGCACCAGCTTCGGATTGTAATTCAACAACTGTAACAGGTTGGTCAAAAATATTAGTCTGTCCTTTAGCAGACCATTGGTCTGTAACTTCAGCCATAACTGAGGAAGGAGTGATTGGATAAATCGCTGCTAATTCAGTAAATGGATATGAAACCCAAGCGGCAGCATTGTTACCGTCCATGGTTTTCATTTCTCTTTTGATTTTTGCCATATGTTAAAGCCTCCTAAGTAATTATTTATATTGGTTACATGTTTACACATAACTTTGTTTACATTTTAACATATAACTTTGAAAATGTAAATAGGTATTTATAATTTTACATTATTAATTACAGTGACTTGGTATCAAAATGAAAAATAGTGGTATTGTGAAATATAAAAATGTATAACATTATTAAGAATTTATATTAATTTATTAACAGAATAGACTTAGAATAACAACAATTTTAGCTAGGATAATCCATACATTTATGCGACTATATTACAATATATTACATTTAGTTGTTCATAATAGACATATATTTACATTAAATTAGACTCTTTTCTACAAAATTAACAAAATAAATTCTATTTTTTTATCATATTACACAAAAATCATTATAACTACAGTAAAAGTGATGGTTTTATATTGACCTTTCTGTGCCAATGATATATAATATGTATTAGTGATTAAGGATATTTAAATTAATTTTTAGTATATCTTAACACTCGTTTTGTTGTCTCCTTTCTTTTGTTCTACACATATTTATTTATCTTCTATTTTTTTGCAGAGCCCGTTGCTCTGCATTTTTTTTGCCCATTTTTAAATTTGAGATGACAAAGTTAGTATTTTAGTGTATAATATATAATAAATAATTTGGATATATCAAGGAGGAAGTGTTTTATGCCAAAAACACCGTTTTATATTACTACACCCATTTATTATCCATCAGGGAACCCGCATATTGGACATTGCTATACAACATTGGCTTGCGATTGCCTTGCACGATATAAGAGAATGCAGGGTTTTGATGTTATGTTTTTGACTGGAACTGATGAGCATGGGCAGAAAATTGAAAAGAATGCTAATGAGGCTGGAGTTGAGCCACAGAAATATGTTGATAATATTGTTGAAAACTTCAAGAGGCTTTGGGAGCGTATCGGCATAACCTATGATAGATTTATCAGAACTACTGATGATTACCATGTAAAATCTGTTCAGGAAATTTTTAAAGAATTATATGATAGAAAATATATTTACAAGGGTGAGTATATAGGAAAATATTGTACTCCATGTGAGGCGTTTTGGACTGATAGCCAGCTTGTTGAGGGGAAATGTCCTGATTGTTCAAGGGATGTTACCGACGCTAAGGAGGAGGCGTATTTCTTTAAGCTTTCACATTTTTCCGACAAGTTGGAGAAGCTACTCACTGAAAATAAGGGCTTTCTTGAGCCAGAAACACGAGTTAATGAGATGGTAAACAACTTTATCAAGCCTGGACTTGAGGATTTATGCGTTTCAAGAACAAGCTTTAAATGGGGTATTCCTGTTTCATTTGACAAAAATCATGTTGTTTATGTTTGGATTGACGCACTCTCAAACTATATCACTGCACTTGGGTATAAGAATGAAAAATATGATGACTTTGAGAAGTATTGGCCTGCTGATGTGCATATGATGGCTAAGGAAATTGTGCGTTTTCATTCTATTATATGGCCTGCAATGATGATGGCACTTGATTTGCCCCTCCCTAAAAAAGTATATGGACATGGCTGGATTACATTTAATGGAGCAAAGATGGGTAAGTCAACAGGAAATGTTATAGACCCATTTATTCTTGCCGATAGATATGGCGTTGATGCTTTGCGTTATCATTTACTTCGTGAGATGCCATTTGGTTCGGATTGTGCATTTTCCAATGAAATTATGATTAATAGGATAAATAGCGA
>JAAYSW010000113.1 GCA_012523875.1 Clostridiales bacterium | reverse complement strand
ATAACAGGGAGCATAGAATCCACCTTTTACAAGAAGCATATAGATTTAAAAGCGATGAATTATTACATATAGAGAGAAATATCTTGCGTGCGAATAGGAAGGTAAAAAATTTAGAATCAGAAAGTTCCGCAGTAAAAATAGTAGAATCAAAAAACCTATATCAAGAAGTAGAATTTGTTTGTGCAGAGATAAGAAGGTTGATAATTGAAAATGGATTTAAATATAATGATATCGCAATAGTTTCAAGGAAAATTTCAGATTATACTAGTATTTTTGAATCAGCATTTGAGAGGTATGATATTCCATACTTTATGGATGTTAAGAAATCATTAATGCATACCTCAATTATGATTTTAATAACAAGCATACTTGAAATTGCTGCAAATAGAAAAATGGATTCGGAGTTAATTTTTAAGTATGCAAAAACACAACTTGTTGGAGTAGGCTATCAGAGCGTATCAAGGCTTGAGAATTATTGTTATAAATGGAACGTTGATGGAGACTTATGGTTAAAACCTTTCGAGTTTGATAAAAACGATGAAATAGAAAATATACGCGAAAATCTAGTTACACCAATAATTAAATTTAAAAAAGCATGTGTAGACGCAACAGGATATGATATATGCATAGCTTTATACGCTTTGCTTGAGGAAGTGAATGCCCCTAAGAATATAAGCGGGCTAGCAAATAGCTATAAGGAAAGTGGTCATTTAAATATTGCAAAAGAAATAAAAAAACTATGGAACGACTTAATGGATATGCTAGATGTTCTGGCAAGTTTATTAAAGGATAAAAAGATAGACATAGAGAATTTTAAGAATATTTTTATTGCAATGCTTAAAAATGAGACGTATTCAATGCCGCCTCAAAGGCTTGATGCTGTTACAGTAGCCTCAGCTGAAATAGCACGTTTAAATTCGCCAAAGGTAACTTTTGTTGTTGGCGTCAATGATGGAGTTTTTCCTAATGTTGAAAAGTCAAATGGCCTTATTTCTGATAGCGATAAGGAAGCGTTGTCATTATTAGGTATTCAGTTATCACGCACAGCCAAGGATATGATATCCGATGAGAGATTGGTTGTCTATAAATCTCTCACTTCCGCCTCAGAAAAATTATATTTATCCTACCCCCTAACTGATAATACGGGAAGAGGGAGGTACCCATCATTTATTATTGAACAGGTTGAGGAAATGTTCGATGGTGATTTAAGGATTTATTCTGATAAAATGGGAGCAGCTTATTACTCATCAACTTTAAAATCAGCTTATTATAATTATGTACAAGGATATAATAAATATGATGAGGAATATTCAAGTATTAAGCAAGTATTATCTGAGAATGATTTTTATAAAAATAAATTAGATTTTTTGGATAATGCAAGTAAGGATTCTGATTTTAAAATAACTGAAAAACAGCTTATAGAGGATATCTTTACAAGGAGATTAAGAATATCTGCAACAAGATTTGAGAATTATAGTTTATGTCATTTTAAATTCTTTTGTCAGAATGGATTAAGGATTAGACCAAGGAACAAAAAAGAAATAAACGCATTAGAAAAGGGTAAAATGATACATTATTGCATGGAGAAACTGCTTTCCTCACACGCAACAAAGGAGGAGTTTGATAGCCTGACTAAGCCGCAAATTTTACATCTAATAGATGGTTATGCACAGGAGTATAAGGATATAGAACTGGGTGGGGATGTAGGCAAGTCGCAAAGATTTATTGTAAACTTCCAAAAGGCAGTAGATGGAATGGTAGACTTAGTTTTACATATTCAAGAGGAATTTAAACAATCGAAATTCCGACCTGTAAACTTTGAATTGGAGATTTCAGATAAGCAAGGTAATGCACCAATTAGGCTCAAGACTAAAAATGGAATTGAAGTTATATTGACTGGAAAAGTTGACAGGGTGGATATGTTTGAGGACAATGGAAAGAGATATATTAGGGTTATTGATTATAAAACAGGAGTCAAGAATTTTTCATTAGAGAGCCTTGTATATGGTTTAGATATGCAGATGCTTCTTTATCTCTTTGCCTTGACGGAGAAAAATGGAATGTATGCCGACTCTGTTCCTGCTGGAGTTCTTTATAAGCCCTCTGGAAACTTGCAATGCGATACTGATAGAGAAGACTCTAAGGATATAGCTGATAGGATAAATTCTCAGTTTAAAATGAAGGGTGTTGTGTTGAAAAACAGGACTGTACTTCAAGCTATGGAGGAAAAGATTGAGGGTATTTATATTCCAGCAAAGCTTCTGAAGAGTGATTCTGGTGAAGGAGAGATATTGCTTAATAAAAATCAATCTACATTTCTAACAGAAAATCAGTTTAGTAAAATAAAAGAACACGCAAATAAACTTCTGTTAGAGATGGCAGAGGGACTATATAGTGGGGATATATCAGCTAATCCACTTGTAGGAGCAAGTAAGAATAGTTGTGATTTTTGTGACTATTGGGACATCTGCGGAAACGTACCAAATGTTCGTTGTAGGGAAATGGTTAAAGATGAAGAAGCCTTGAATGAATTGTTGGGAGGTGAGTAGTTATGGCAAGTAATTGGACAGAGGAACAACAAGCTGCCATTGATGCAAGAGGAAATTCAATAATAGTATCAGCGGCAGCAGGGAGTGGTAAAACATCAGTATTAGTGGAAAGATTATTAAGACAATTATCAGATGCAGAAAATAAGGTTTCAGCAGAAAAAATAATCGTTGTAACATTTACAAATGACGCAGCGGCTGAAATGAAAAATCGTTTGATTATTGGATTGTCTAGAATGATAGATGAAGAACCAGATAATCGCTGGCTTTATGAGCAACAGGCAATGTTACAGTATGCAAAAATCTGTACAATTCATTCGTTTTGCTTTGATTTAATTAGAGAAAATATTCAGGAACTAGATATATCTTCAGGATTTAGGATTATGGAGGAAAATGAGCAAAAAATAGTGATAAATAGTTCTATTGAAAATATTCTTGAGAGGGCATATAAGGAAAGCCCAGATGATATGGATAAGCTTTATAATTATTTTTGTAATAAAAATGATGACAACCTCATTAAAGTAATTACTCAGGTCTATGAAAGTCTAGAGAATGTGCCGTTCAGCAATTTCTGGCTTGATAGGATAACGAATTTATATGAAACAAGTGAATTATCTGAAAATATATATCTTAAAAAATATGTAGAATATTTATCAGGTGAATGTAAAAGTATTTTGCAGGATATAAAGGCCCTACTAACTATTTCTTATGGGTTAGGGGATAAAAGAATATGTGATTTGTTAAATAAAGAAATAGAAATGATTGAGGTTGTATTGAACCAATGTAGGAAAGAAAACATTATAATTAAAGATTTAATTACTGTAATAGATTATGTAAAGTTTACGAGCTTTCCTAGAAAAACTAAATCGTCAATTATGCTTGATGAAAGAGAAAATTTGATGGAAGAAAGGAAAACATATAGGGATAAACTGACCAAACTTCTAAATAAATCAAAGGAAATATTTCTTTATGCAGCAAATGACTTAAAGGCACATGGAGAAATCATTAGGATTTTAAGGTATTTAATAGGCGAACTTAAAACTGAGGTTTGGTCAATGAAGGTTAAGAAAAATGCTATTGGGTTTAATGATGCAGAGCAATTAACGCTAAAGCTTTTGTCCGATGTAGATAGTGATGGGAATATAAAAAAATCAAAAATTGCAGAGGAAGTATCTGAATTTTATGAGATAATAATGCTTGACGAATTCCAAGACTCAAACAATAATCAAGACCTTATATTTAAGCTTTTATCACGCAATGGAACAGCGGAGAGAAATGGAGATAATGTTTTCCTTGTCGGTGACATTAAACAATCAATCTATCGTTTTCGTATGGCTAATCCAAAGATATTCATAGAAACAATGAATAAATCTGTTCCGTATAATGAGAAAAACATGGATGGTATGTCCTATATAAAACTTAACAGGAACTTTAGAAGCTCAACTGGTGTAGTGGATTTTGTTAACTATATTTTCGAGAATATTATGTCACAAGCCGTTGGTGAGATAGATTATGATGATTCGGAGAGATTGATACAAGGTGCAAAGTACCCAGAGGATGTAATTAATAGCACTCAAATAGCTTTGATAAAAAAAGATAAGGATGATAAAACTAATTATGAGGCTTTTTATGTTGCTGAGCAGATTTCAAAAATGATAAAAGAAAAGTATCCCGTATGCAATAAAGGGGGGGCAAGCACTCGCCCATGTGAGATGCGTGATTTTTGTATTTTAATTAGGAATAAGAAAAAAGCTATCGAATATGTGAATGCACTAGAAAGGTATGGGATTTCTGCATACGCAGAGGAAACAGAGGGCTATCTAAAATCGAGAGAGGTATCAGTCTTACTTAACTTTTTAAGAATTATTGATAACCCTTTACTGGATACAGCATTAACATCTGTGATGCTTTCACAAATGTTTATGATGTCTGCTGATGATGTAGCAAAAATAAGGTTGGTAAATAGGGAAGCAAGTATGTTTTCAGCATTATGTGAGGGAATAGGTAAGAAATATGACGTAGATAATGCTGAACATAATGAACCAATTTTTAGTGGGGACTTATTGGCAAAAGCAAATTATCTTTATAATACGATAAATGAAATGCGAATGTATTCAATTAGTTATACACTTGAAGAATTAATCAGAAAGATATATGATAGTACCGATTTCCTTTCAGTAATGCAGTTGTATAGGGACAGTGAAAAGAGAAAGGCAAACCTTAGAATTCTTCTTGAATATGCAAAGTCCTATGAACAAAGTATGTCGGGCACTACATACGGGGGAGTATCAGGCTTCTTGAGATATATTGATAATATCCAGCGACTTGGTAGTGATTTTAACAGAGCACCAACAATTTCTCCAACTGAAAACGTGGTGCAGATTAAGACAATACATAAATCCAAAGGCTTGGAGTTTCCATTTGTATTTTTAGTAGGAACTAATACAGAATTTAGTAGTGAAGATAGCAAAAAGGCCGTACAATTTAGTTATGAGAACGGCTTTGGATTTAAATTGCAAAATAAAATTGAATTAACGAAATATACGACCTTACCGTATGAAGCGATAAGCAATATAAATAAGCTAAATTTAATAAGCGAGGAAATGCGGTTACTATACGTTGCACTGACTAGGGCTAGGGATAGATTGTTTTTAAGTTTTGAAATAACGGAAACTCAAATAAAAAAGATTAAAATGTATGCTAGAAGCATAATAGCAAATGGGGAAATATCAGAAATGATTGCAAAGTCCGCAAACTCAATGAGCGATTGGCTTTTAATGTGTTTGACTGCCCATAATAATTCAGATTTATTAAGGAGTTTAGCAGATATAGATGATTGCTTAACCCTTGGTAGTAATTGTAATATAGATTTTATTAATTATGAATACTGTGATAATAAAAAACAAGAATCACAGAAGCAAAAAAATATTACTGCAAATTCGAAAATAATAGATAAGATACGAAAAAATATTGATTTTGAATATAATTTATTTGAATCAGAGCTTATCGCAAAGCTATCAGTATCAGAGGTTTCAAAACTTGATGAAGAGATAGAATTAACCTTAAAACGCCCTAAATTAATATCAGAATCAACTAAGCTTACACCGACAGAAAAAGGAACTGCATTGCATAATTTCCTACAATACGCTGATTTTAAGAAGGCACAATCAAACGCCGATTTAGAAATAGAGCGACTTATTTCAATGGCATATCTAACAAGAAAACAGGGCGATGCTATCAATAAAGAGATGTTAAATAATTTCTTTAAATCAGATTTGTATAAACGTATTGAAAATGCAAAGATTGTTACAAGGGAAAAAAGCTTTATGATTAAGATTTCTGAGCTGAATTTAAGTAGCAATTTTGGGGATAAATATAAAAATACTGATGGTATGTTACATGGGATAATAGATTTAATTATAGAAGAAGACGATGGGCTTGTACTGGTTGATTACAAGACGGATTATGTGAATTCACCACAGGAGCTTATTAATCGATATTCTAAACAACTGGAATTATACAAAGAATCGCTAGAGGCAATCACTAAAAAAAGAGTTAAAAATACCTATATTTATTCATTCAAGCTAGGTTGTACTATTAATGTTTTTTAATTTTCTAATTTATGATGAGAAGGGTTTATATGCTCTTGAAATTTTTGAAAAGATGTATTAAAATGCGAAATTAAGCAGAGTTAATAAAACAGAAATAATAATACCTTAAAATTAAATATAGGAACACTCTTTTAAGGGTGT
>JAAYSW010000112.1 GCA_012523875.1 Clostridiales bacterium | reverse complement strand
GGTTTTTTTGTCTTATCAACGCTTGCCTTAAAACAATCTTCTTTAGTCCAATAAGCATATATCTTGTCCTCTACTTCCTTTGGCTCATAAAACTTCGATAGTTCTTTTCTCATATTTACATCTCCCAATTTTTGTTTTATATAATCACAAATAAAACAGCCAAAAGCAAATTCAAACGCAATTGCTTTTAGCCGTATAATTCCATATATAGATATTGTTTATGGGCATAACAGCGAAAGCCTATGACTAATCACGACTTTATCGACTATATGCCAAGTATAATCAGTATATTTCGCCACAACTATCAGCCCTCCATACCCCTTTTAACTTTTTCATTATATCGCATTACAATCCTTTTGTCAAGCTTTTGGAATTATCTAAGACATAATAAATCGCCATTGCTTATTAATCCACTCTTCACCAGCATAATCAATACCAACACGCTTATCTGTTTTAATTTCTGGTCTTAATCCATCATCCTCAACCCATATTTCAGGATTCCCAACCAACATTTTACCATTGAAACTCTTATCAATTTGCAATGCTTTAGTGAGCTTAGCGGGACCATTATATCCCTCTCCAGCTCTAAAAAGCACTCCTTGCGGTTGCTCCTTTTCCCCTGTAATAACATTCATAAGCCAATGAATTCCATAACATAGATATACATAAATCAGCCCGCTTTCCCTGTAAAGAATTTCTGCACGAGGTGTTCGACCCCTAGAGGCATGGCAAGCCTTATCCTCCTCACCCCTATAGATCTCTGTCTCAGTTATTCGAACCCTTAATTCTTCCCCATTCTCAAACTTGCGGACTAAAATCTTTCCCACCAATTCTGGTGCAATATCTAAACAATCCCTATTAAAAAAATCTTTCCCCAATTTCATTTATATTTTTAACCTCTCAACGATTTTTTCATCAGGTTGAACATATACTGTCGTATTATTAGTGAAAACAACCATACCAGGCTTTGCACCGTTCGGTTTCTTCACATGTCTTGCAAGAGTATAATCAACAGGAACTTGTGACGAATTCTTTGCCTTGCTATGATATGCTGCAATAATTGCTGCCTCCTCAATTGTGCTGTCTGGTGGTATTTTGCCATTTGTTATTATTATTGCATGTGAACCTGTAATATTTTGTGTATGAAGCCAAATATCCGTCTTTTCGGCTGTTTTCATACTAAGCTTATCATTCTGTTTATTATTTCTGCCAACAAGTATAGTATATCCATCACTTGAAATAAACTCCAGTGGTGGCAATGCCTTAGGGATTCTACCTTTCATTTTGCCATATCTAATATATCCCTGTTCTGCCAGTTCGAGTCTTAATTCTGCTATTTCGTTTTCCGTACTTGCTCTCGTCAATGCATCAAAAACACTATCAATATAATTCAATTCCTCCTCGCCAAATTTAATTTGTTCTGCAAGTTTTTTTTCTGCAGTTCCAGCCTTGCGATATTCAGAATAATATTTTTGTGCATTCCTAGCAGGAGTCATGGTTTTATTAAGCTTAATTTCAACAACAGGACAATTTTCATCATAGAAATTCTCAAGCAAAACACTCTCATCACCCTTATTTATCCTATAGATGTTTGCAGAAATTAAATCACCCATGAGTTTTAAACGGTCTTTATCCTTACATTTTTCTAATTCCTCTTTTTGATTAACTATCCTCTTTGTAATCCTCTCAGATGTATTAACCAATAATTTAAATAAATCATTTGCCCTCTGCTTTAAACGTGCAATATTGTCCCTCTCCGTATAGAAATAATCCAAAGTTTCAAACGCAGAATCCATCTCAGATGTGTACATAAGCGTTCCATATTGATTAATTCTTATAAAAGAAAAATCTTTAAGCATGCCTTCTTTACTTTTTACAACAGTGTAATTATTATTCATTTCAAGTAGTGATTTCTTAGTATTACCAATTATAAAAATCAGCCTATCCATTATTTCTTGTGTAATATCTTCAATATTTAATTCAAGACCTTTAGTCGCATAAGATGCCCATTCCCGTGCTAATATGGGGGATATACCCTCAAAAATACTTATCAATGCCTTTGATAATTCTATATTACTTGAATTACTAATAGCATCAATTATTTCCTCATTATTTGCTGTTAAAAACACAAGTCTTTCCCTTCTTGAAGGCATTTCATATGCCATTCCAGGTAATATGAATCTCTCCTTTGACATATCCTCACCGACACGCTTTATACTATCGATAACTTTATTTTCATCATTAATCAATATAATATTAGAATACTTACCCATTACCTCTGCTGCAAGTGTTAATAAAACTTTATCACCTAGTTCGTTTGTACATTCAAGGTCGAAAAATAATATTCGTTCAAGCCCAACCTGCCTAATATTAATTAACTTTCCGCCACCCAAATACTTACGCAAAAGCATACAGAACATAGGTGGGGATTTAGGATTATCAATAATATTATTAGTAATATGAACCCTCGCACTATTGGCAGAAACGGAAATTAAAAGCCTTTTACTTCCCCCTATAGCCCTAAAAATTATAACTACCTCTTCTCTTGATGGCTGATGAATTTTATCAATTCTTGCGCCAATTAAGATCTTTAATTCCTGTCTTATTGCATGAAGAAACGCACCATCAAGTGCCATATTCAGCACCCCCAAATCTATACAATATATTTTACTACATCTAAATTATTTTCGGCAATCTCTACATCAATCGAAGGAAACCGTTCCTTTATCTTCTTTTGTAGATAATCAATTACAATATTTTCTGTGTGAAAATGCCCACCATCAATTAAAGTTAACCCTAGATTTTTAGCACCAATCCACTGGTCATGCTTTATATCACCTGTTATATAAGCATCTATACCCTTTCGATAGGCAAGCTCATAATTCCCTCCACCTGAACCTGAAGATACTGCAATTCTTTTTATTGGCTTACCCCCATCTACATATCTAACTATCGAGCAATTATAAGCATCCTTAACCTTTTCGGCAAGAGACTTTGCATCAATTTCATCTTCTATCTCACAAACCCTCCCATAGCCAATCTCCTCAGATAATGCGTGATTATCCAAAACTTGATAAGCTGGCATTTCATATGGGTGAGCATTAAGCATAGCCTTAATTACGGCATTGAGCTTTAAGGGCGTTACAAGCATTTCGAGTCTTGATTCCTTAACCTTTTCAAGCTTACCAATGCTTCCTATATATGGGTTTGCATCTTGTGATGGTTGAAAGCTTCCCTCCCCATAAACACTAAATGAACAGCCTTTATAATTTCCAATCTCCCCAGCCCCAGCACTTACCATTGCATCATATACTTCATTTATACTCTCTCTAGGAACGAATACAACTACTTGCTTATATGGATTCTTATAAATTGGCTCAAGCACTTCACTTGTATTATTCAAGCCTAAAAGCTCCGCCATTATATCACTTATTCCCCCATTCACCATATCCAAATTCGTGTGTATGGCAATTGCATTTTTATGGTGTCTAGCCAATTTATAAACTGGACTTTCGTTATTGATTCGTTTTAAAGGATTAAAAATAATCGGATGGTGACTTATTATTAAATTGAAATCCCTATTTATTGCCTCATCAATTACATCATTTGTAATATCAAGTGATAAAAGAATTTTAGTTACTTTTTCATTAAAATCACCTACCAATAATCCAGTATTATCAAACTTATCAGTATAATCAAACGGTGCTAGTTCATTAAGAAAATTGTAAATATCTTTAATATTTATCATTACCTATCCCCTTCTATAAATTCAATTATTTTATTAGCAAGCTCTATCTTCCTTTTTCCAAGTTTCAATCCTGCTGACGTATTAAGCAAGCCCTCACCCTGTATCATTAATCTCCTCGCTTTGGATCCTAGATATTTTTTCGATTGTTCCTTAGAAAAATCAAGCTTCCCTGTATAAGCCATAAGTGAGCCTATTCTTTTCTTTATTCCAGTATATCCTACACGCATAATTACATATGAATAATCATCTTCTATTACTGCCTGTTCACATAAAATCTCAAACCCGTTCATGTATAACCATTTACGTAGGGTTGGTTCCTTTGTCATCGGTTGAAGTATGAGATTTACTTCGCTCCTAAGCCATTTTGCATCCTCTATTATTTGGCATATTGTTTCAGCACCCATGCCAGCAATAATAACATCAGTTATCCCATTACTGTCAATATTTTTTAATCCATCAGATTTAATTAATGCAATTCTTTCCTGATACTGATGCTTTTCAATAGTTCTCCTAGCTGATTGCAAGGGACCATCATTTATATCAGAAGCAATAACATAATTGCATCTCCCTGATTCTATAAGATATGTAGCGAGATATGCATGGTCTGTCCCAACATCACAAGCAATGCCTTTACCACTTACATATTCAGCACAAGCCAAAAGCCTTGCATCAAGTGAAATCATAAAATACCCCTTATATGCGAAATTATATTTTAAATTAACATAGGGCAAACAATAAAATGCTTGCCCTATTTCTTATTTATTTGCGAAATATTCATTAAGCCTTCCAATTAAATCATCAGCATCAACACCATGAACATTGCAAGCCTCCTCAACTGTTTCACCCCTTGATGCTGGACAACCCAAGCAGTGCATACCTATCTCAAGAAAAAAAGGTGAAACCTTAGGATCCTCATCGAGAATATCGCCAATAATTGTTTTCCTTGTAACTTTAAATTCCATATTTAATCCTCCTTGATGTTTTTATTATGCTGTTTTAATCTACGTTTATTCTTTTAAGGGAATAGCTAAAAACAAAAGCGTAACCTATGCGGTTACGCTTCTTAAAGTCTAAAACTATTCAGACTTCATCTGAGCAAAACAATCACTGCAATAAACAGGACGGTCTTCCTTTGGTCTGAATGGAACCTTTGCATCTTGACCGCATGAAGCACATGTTGCAACAAACATTTCTCTTTCTGCTCTAGAAGCATTCTTTCTAGAGTCACGGCATGGTTTGCATCTCTGTGGCTCATTTACAAAGCCTTTTTCAGCATAAAATTCTTGCTCTCCTGCAGTAAATGTAAAATTTTCTCCACATTCTTTGCATAATACTGTCTTGTCTTCGTACATCTTATTACCTCGCTTACGCTTTTAGTATTTTTGGACCACAGACGGATTTACACCGACACCTTTGTTAAAACAACGCTCTAGTATTAAGCTATTGGGCCATATTAAATAATCGGTTTAAGCCGAATTAATTAAACTAATAATTTTTAAAATGGTCTGCCCTCCACATTCTTTTAAGCTTGCGTCTTACCCTTTGCATTGCATTATCAACGGACTTCTGTGATATAGCGAGTTGTTGAGCAATCTCCAGATATGAAGAATCGTTAAGATACAATTTTAAAATTTCCCACTCCTGTTTAGATAATAAGGAGATGATGCTATTGTAGATTTCTTCTAGTCTTTCCTTTTGAAGCAATATGCTTTCAGGATTGTCATCAATAAATGAATCCTCTGCCGTGGTGATATTTCCAATAGGCAAATCTATTTTATTATTTTTGACAAACGCAGTTTTTATTTTATTATTTATACAAACTTCAGCAAAGGTAGAAAACTTAACCTTTTTAGAATGGTCAAATTTAGAAATAGCATTAAGCAATCCTAAAAAGCCTTCTTGAGCTAAATCCTCCGCATCAGCAAGTGAATTTGCCATTATATTGGCCTTCACCCAAATAAGTTTAACATATCGTGTTATTAATGTTGTTGTAGCAAATTCATCGTATGGTACTATTTGCACAAGCTCCTCATCAGTTTTAATGTGCAAGCCATTCCTACCCAATCCAGTTTTGTCTAGGCTATCACTGGTTGAATCAATATCATTTAATTCACTTCTTTTCAATCCAGTTGAGTTTGTATTAAATGCCAACAAAATGTTCACACCATTCATATACTATATGCTTTCACTTATCATATACTATATTTCCCGTTTTGTCAAGCATTTTTTAAAATATTTTCTGGTTATTATCATGACTTGAAAATAAATTCCATTGTAACTATTTAATATATATCCATAATATCAAAAAAGAATTATTAATTATATGAATGACTATAATACAGATAATTCAGATAAAATAAATACAATTTAGCATAAGTTCCAACTATCCATTGACTTTATAGATGTTAAATGGTAACATAATAACATCATTTACTTGTAAGATTTAAGATTCGAAATTAAATGCATCATAAATAATCTATTTTTAATGAGGAGAGGATATTAATGAAATTTAAAAGAGGAATATTATTTGCATTGTGCTTTTCCGCAGTGAATAATCTACTAATCGGTTCTGTTTCCGCAAGCATAAACGGTAATCTTGGTAATCAAGAAAATATATCTTTTACTACTGTATCGGATGATGTAAAAATATTAAAAAGAACTATTTTAGGAAGTGAAGATTTAGTAACAGAATGTGATATTAATTCAGATGGAAAAATTAATATTTTTGATTTAATATGCCTAAAAAAAGAATTGTTTAAACATGATGATAATATTGACGAACTAGTAACGGCTGATTATTTTGCAAATGCTAATAATGTCAAGCTCATAGGCAGAAATTTAATAAAAGATAATGTTACATGGCTTGTGCAGAGCGGTTCAGCTATCGAATTTGAGGTAGTGGGGACATCTGCTGAAATACAGCTTAAAGGTGATGGTTCAGTTTTTTCTGATGAAAAGTACAGACCTAGGTACGCCATTTTAGTGGATGGAGAAATAGTTTTGGATGCCTTATTATCCACGAAAGAAGAAACAATCAAGCTTTTTGAAGGTGAAAGCTCAAGAAGTTCTATTGTGAAAGTAATACATCTTTCCGAAGCAAATAATGGTGCTATAGGTGTTGGCAATATTTCAATTACTTCATCTGCTGAAACCCCAATAAAGCCTGTTGCTAAAAGGGATTTAAGTATTGAATTTATAGGCGATTCTATAACCTGTGCGTATGGTGTTGAGGCTGAATCCCAACACGAACAATTCAGCACTTCAACTGAAAATTTTATGAAATCCTATGCTTATCTCACTGCACAACAATTAAACGCTGATTACAGTGCAGTATGTTATAGTGGACATGGAATTATTTCTGGCTACACAACAGGAGAAAAAAATACCGATAGCCTCGTTCCGGATTGCTATAATCTAGTTGGAAAGTCTTATGATTATGCAGTTGAATGGGATTTTGAAAGTAATCCTAATGATGTCGTTGTGATTAATCTTGGCACTAATGATTCAAGCTATTTAAGCTTAGATTTTGAGACGAGAGCGGGTGATTTCGTTGATGGTTATGTTAATTTCCTGAATGATGTACGGAGTAAAAATCCTAATGCTTATATTATCTGCACTGTTGGAACTATGGGTGGTGAAGATGTTTATGGGCTTATTGAACAGGCGATAGACATCTATAAGGATGAAACGGAAGATGTAAATATAATGGGTTATCTTTCAGCAACACAAAATATGGCAAATGG
>JAAYSW010000111.1 GCA_012523875.1 Clostridiales bacterium | reverse complement strand
TTTTCCATTCTGTCTACAGAAATAATCATGCCAGTAATATCAACATTAGCAGTAGCTTTTAAAACAGGTAGAACCTGACGAATTGCCGTTCCAGCAGTTATAACATCCTCAATAATTACCACCTTTTCACCATCAGTAAGCTTTTTACCGACAATAATGCCACCCTCCCCATGGTCTTTTTCTTCCTTCCTATCAAAACAATAATTAACTTCTGTACCGTATTTATTATACATTGCGATACTACACGCAACTGCGAGGGGAATTCCCTTATATGCAGGTCCAAAGAGCGTTTCAACAGGGATATTATTCTCCTTAATACATTCAGCATAATATTCTCCAAGCCTTGCAAGTTGTGTGCCTGTATTATAATTTCCCGTATTAACAAAGTATGGTGCCTTCCTTCCACTCTTTAGGGTAAAATTCCCAAAGGTTAGCACCCCACATTCAGCCATAAATCTAATAAAGCTTTCCTTATAATTCATATTTTCCTCCATTTTATATAAATATAGTTTAATCTTTAACTTATCTTACCCTTCACATTCATCAAGGCTTTTTAGCCAAGAATCCATACAGGCATCACTCGGCATTATAAAAGATCCCCTAGGTGAAAGCGAAACACTTCCTATTTTAATGGTATCTGGCGAACACGAACGCTTAAATTGCTGTGAGAAAAATCTTCTATAAAAAACCTTTTCCCATTTTAAAATAACGTCATCAGCATAAATTCCCTTAAATGCTAGCTTTGCCATCCGATAAATTTTCTTAGGTTCAAAACCAAATCTAAGTACGTAATACATGAAAAAATCATGTAATTCATATGGTCCGACTATATCTTCAGTCCTTTGGGATATTGAACCATCTAATGATGGTGGGAGTAATTCAGGGCTTATTGGCGTTTGATTTATATCTATCAAGATAGATTTTATTGTTTCATTAGAATTTTCTGCTTCAAAACTTACCATGCAACGCATTAATGATTTAGGGACTGACGAATTTACGCTATACATAGACATATGATCGCCATTATAAGTTGTCCAGCCAAGTGCAAGTTCAGATAAATCACCTGTGCCAACAAGCAATCCATTTTGCTGATTTGCAATGTCCATAAGAATTTGCGTACGCTCTCTTGCTTGTGCATTTTCATAGGTGCTATCATGATTGTTTATATCATGTTCAATATCCTTAAAATGTTTTATTACACTATCTCTTATATCAATCTCTTTTAATGTAATACCATATGAGTTCGCAAGCCTACACGCATTATTATAAGTCCTATCAGATGTTCCAAAGCATGGCATTACAACTGCTATTATATCTTTTCTATCAAGTTTGAGCATATCCATAGTATGAATCGAAACTATTAAAGCAATTGTCGAATCAAGGCCACCTGATAGCCCTAAAATTAGTTTTTCACACCCTATATGACGCATTCTTGAAGCAAGACCTACTGCTTGCATTTGATTAATTTCTGAGCAACGCTTCGCTATATCCTCACCGCTATTTGGAATAAATGGTGTGGGTGAAAAAAACCTTTCTATGCTAATCTGTTCTTTTTTCATCGAAAAATATTCAAACTCATACATGTCATCCTGCACTACAAATTCCGTTGAACGCATTCTTTCGTGTTGTATCCTTTGGAAATCAACATCCGCATAATTAATCTCAGATTCAAAAAGCTTTGATTCGCTTAGAACTTTTCCATTTTCTAATATTAAATTATGCCCTGCAAAGACTAAATCCGTTGTTGATTCACCAACTCCAGCACTTACATGAATATATGCACATAATAATTCTCCTGACTTTGACATGGAAACTGTTCGTCTATATTCTGCTCTACCAATAATTTCATAGCTTGCTGAAAGATTAATAATAAGTGTTGCTCCCGACTTTGCTAGTTCTGAAGAACTACCGTGAAGTAAGCCCTCTGATATTTCAATTCCTATCTTGAACTCTGGCATTTCTTTGTTGACAAAAATTAAATTCCTACTAAAAGGTATAGTCTTTCCGTTAAATTGAGTGCTTTCATTAGCAACTCCACGATAGAAGTACCGTGACCTTTTTTCTATGCCATTGGATATATTCCCCTTTGGAACCAACCCTAGTAAACTTCCCTTATAGAGCAAGGCTCCACAATTATATAATTTATCCCCATGCTGATAGGGCAAGCCAAGAACAGTAAGTATATCTAAATCTGCAGTTTTATTTATTATCTCTAAAAGTGCATCCTTTGCTGATTGTATTAATGAATATTGAAAAAATAAATCTCCACAAGTTGAACCAGTTAAGCAAAGTTCAGGAAATGCAATTAATTTTGCTCCACTAGCCTCAGCAGAAAAAATCATTTTTATTATTTCATTAGCATTATGACTACAATCTGCGACCTTTATATTAGGTGTAGCACAAGCTATTTTTACAAACCCAAAATTCATAATTATATCCTCCAACTTTCATATAATAATTATAACCCAAATAGTATATATATGCAATATTATTCACTAGTTTATTTTTGTATAGAATTTTCTTGTTGGTTTATCAGATTTAATCCTATATGTAAACAAGTTGTTAACAAATTATTAACTATGTATGATAAGTGATTAATAAATAATTAACATTAATAGTTTCGTTATATTTGTAAGTGAAATGCAATTAAATGTAACTATTCTGTTATTGAAGATATCCTATAAGTGTATATAATATATAATAGAGATAAATAAATATGTGCAGAAAAAGAAATTACAATCCATAATAATTAAATTTCAAATTTATATGGAGAACAAAACAATTATGGAAAACCACCCCTTGTATGAATTACAAGGGGTGGTTTTCTATCATATTAATAGGAGGAGCCAAACTTTAACTATTAAATGACCATGAGTCTATTTCCATGTCACCACTAAAAATGAAATAAACATCCTTTGTTCCTGAAATATCTGAAATTCCAGAAGTTATATCCACGAAACTGCCACCAGTTGCAGGAACATCAACATATCCTACTACTGTTCCATCTTCACTACCCGTACAAATCTTTATACCAGCATTAGTAGATGATTTTACACGCACTGTGATAGATTTTGTACCGTTTGTGAATGCGGCACCTCTAACTCCCATCCATGAGCCTTTCTTGGTCTTAACTATTGTGTCTCCAAGCCCAAGTACATCATTGCCCCCTTGACGGTATATGGTTTCTGCCTGCACCGTTTGATATGGATTGAGTGTTTGAACCTGTGATACACCCTTCATCGTTCCTATAACTGATTCAAAAGTTCCATCAGGCTTAATTGTAACCTTATCTATCTGTGGAGAGCGATAATTACCTGTGAGCCCTGCTGCTGCCTCAACCGCTCTAGCGTGGTAGAATAGATAAAGCTGTCCCTTAAATTCAGCAATAGTATGGTGGTTATTTCCATGTAGTCCAAAGAAAGTACCTTGATTAACGAACATTATGCCCCTATAAGTAAATGGACCCATTGGACTATTACTAGTCATATATGCTAACTGACCATTGCCAATTCCTAAATTGTTTCCACCAGTATTCCAGTTTGTACAATAGCTGTAATAATAAGTATCACCAATTTTATTAATGCCTGAATCCTCAAACATATAAGGTGCATCAATTACCTGTGGAGTTCCGCTAAGGCTAATCATATCATCGCCAAGCCTTACAACCCTAGCCGTCTTAGGATTAGCATCCTGCCCTTCTGGTACCCCTCCACCAAAGTAAAGGTATCCAGTTCCATCATCATCAACCAAAATCGCTGGATCAAAAAGCCATGTAACATTCGCATTTGGGGTTTGCCTTGAAACTAAAGGTTTTCCTATTGGGTCAACCCATGGTCCTGTTGGACTATCGCTTGAAAGCACACCAATTCCACTAGCATTATTACAATAATATAAGAAAAACTTATCCTTACCATTTATTTTTTTATGTGCTGCCGTAGGAGCCCATGATTGTGATGCCCAAGTTGAAGCACCACTTGGACCAGCAACTGGAATTGGTCCATGATCTGTCCAGTTAACCATATCTGCTGATGAAATACAGTTAATCTTGTTAACATCAGAATAATTATTATCTATTAACTTTCCGTTATTATCATATTGCAAAACATCATTCGTGGTATAAACATATACCCTGTCATTATAAACTAACACACCAGGATCTGCACCAAACCTTTGGGTATACAAAGGATTGTTATTTTCAGGAGATTTATATCCTGGAGCAAGATTTACTGAACTAAACATGGATTCCATTTTTTGAATATCAGCCGTAGGCATCTCAGGTGCATTATCTGGGAATTCTGTGATGATGCCTAAAATATACTGTTTTAAATATTTAACATCATCAATATCCACAACTCCACTTCCGTCAACATCAGCAGCAAGTTTAACGCTGTTGCTTGCAAAACCAGATATTATACCTCTCTTTGCTATAGCAAGGTCAAGTGAGTTGATGGAACCATCAAAATTTAGATCACCAATCATTAGGTTGATTTCTGCTGGGCCAGTGATTACAGTGCCTGCAATCGCCCCAATTGCTTCATCTATATAGAAATTCATGGTATCATCTTCCGTTTCTACATAAACATACATATTCGTTGCATCGGCTGGGATTTTGTATTCTGGATTATACAAGTGAACCCATTCACCTGCAATTGTATTCTTCATAGAAATTGTATCATACTGGGTATCGCCATTCGCATCCACATATTGTAGCTTCATGCAGAATGTTACTGAGGAACCGCCCTCAAGGAACATTGCCGCAGTGCTAAAGCAATACTTATTTCCCGGAACGAATGTCCTAGCGTTCAATGCACGTTGTGCTCCATTCCACGCACCGGTGCGGTCCTTAATTAAAAGTGCCTCTGCATCTTTATAAGGTGCTCTACCACTTAATAGAATTTCTGCATCGCCCCTATTAACCCATTCACCCATACTACCTTCAAATTTATCGTGGTAGTAATATCCATTTGAATCTGGCTTTTCAGGTTCTATCGGCTTATCACCTGGGTTACTTCCATCTCCCCATTCGGATTGTGGAATAAGAGATGCTAAAGCATTGTAAGCAGGCTTTGGTTGCATATTTCTATCAAAAAGAAGTGGTGCATTTTCAGACCCAATCCAAGTATTAGTGTCATTAGGTCCCCAAACGCAAACTGCTGTAATTTTTCCCTTGCTAGAGCTTTTGTTCACATCAACAGCAGCCTTAAAAATAGCTTCATATTTTGTAGCCTGTTGTTGGAGGCTAAACTTGCCATTTTCTGTGCTTATATCTAGCTCTGTAATCTGAACATCACAGCCTATATTTATGTATTTATTTATTGCTGTTTTATAAGTATCTATACCTGTAAATCCATTCATATCTGCGTTAATATGTGATTGCATTCCAACACCATCAAGCAATCCCTTATTATATAAAGAAGTACACATTGCAGCGATACTATCCCTCTTATGATCCCAATACTCATTGTAATCGTTATAATAAAGCTGACAGCTTGCTGGAGCATATTTTCTTGCATATGTGAATGCTTTTTCAATAAACTTATTATCCCCATAAATCTGTACCCATGGAGATTTTCCATCATTATATCCTGGCTCTCTTGCCCCACCGAAGTTTCTTGTTCTATTAGCATCATCACTCACCGCTTCATTCACAACGTCATAAGCATATAGATTTAGCGATGGATACTGTGCCTTTATTATTGCAAACATATTTTTTATATAGCTTTCCATACGTTGATCCATAACGGATTGTGATGCCCAAGCACCGTTATTTTGGAAGTTATCCTTAA
Organism: Clostridiales bacterium; assembly: GCA_012523875.1. Taxonomy (GTDB): domain Bacteria; phylum Bacillota; class Clostridia; order Oscillospirales; family Ruminococcaceae; genus JAAYPV01. The sequence continues at coordinate 13,257 of JAAYSW010000111.1, read as the reverse complement.
AAAACCACTCCGGCGTCTGGCTATGCCAAACCAATGTATGTCCTCTAACGCCTATATTATTTTCAGCACAGAAATTCAAAATACTAGCTGCACGATTTAACGAAACCTTAATATCATTATTAGTTGAACCTGCTTGAACCAATGTAGCATCAGGTTTTAATTCATTTTCATGCGTAATACTGTTAAATTCCTTTAACATCACAGCTGTTATCGTTGAATTAGTTACTGTTCCAGAGTTTAGCACTGATCCAACTCTAAAATAATTTGCATACATATCTTTTAAGCCAACATTGTTATTAGCTGCTGATACTGTATTCATATTTTCTTTTCTTCTATGAGTTATCGTTACGTCATCAAAAAAGAAATCTGAAATGCTATCGGTTGTAATTGATAAAGTAATGTCTTGTGCATTCTTTGGAGCCTTATATTTTGTTGAAAGCTCAGCCCACTCTCCGCTAGCAACATCTTCTGTTGCAATTGTTTTGGAGTTAATTTCACCAGTTTTAGAATCCTGATAGCTTAAAGCTAGCTCGAATGTTTCAATACCCTCCCCGTCATGCTTTACAAAAACACTATAATTGTATTTTTCTCCGCCATCAAGATAAAGTCCCTTTTGAGAGTATGCTCCATCGCTCTCGCTTGAACGATTTGTAACCATCATACCCCTTGTATCGTTATTTCCTTGATTTTCTACTGCCAGTAAAATAGTGTTTTCACCACTATCACACCAACCATCATAGTTAATTTCGAAATCATCAGAAACAACTTCAAAATCAGCATAGACCCTACCTGTATTAAAGGGCATTATTGTTAAAAGCCCAGCTGATACCGCAAGGGATGTTGCCCCTGCCAAAAATCTCTTAAGATTCATACAATACCTCCTATATCTTATTTTCGCACTGTTATGTTTATCCCAATACTCGCTAATGTCTCTCCCACTGTTTTCTCTCTCTTTGACTTGTGCATTTTCTAGTGTTTATCAGCTCCTCCTTATAACAAGATTTTATACTAGTTATGGCAGCATTAATCCTGTTTTTATTTAGCCTTGCATCTGGTTAATTACTCCTAATAACAGTTTAAAATATATATAAACTATACCATAAGTGCAACTTAAATTTATATAACTTTCTTATCTAATTGTATCAAGTTCTTATGTAAAATAATAAGTTATGGCTTCTCACCTTGTCAATCTATCATTCATCCATCCAACAGTATAATAATTTCTACGATACTCCTTAGGAGTCATGCCCATATGCTTCTTAAAAACTTTAATAAAGTAGCTATGTGAACTAAAATTAAATAGATTACTTATTTCCACTGCCGAATAATCAGAAAACTGCAACATATTAGCGGCAACTTCTATCTTTTTAACAGTTACATATTCGCTAAATGTAAAACCAATCTCCTCCTTAAATAGCCTTGAAAAATATGGAACGCTCAGCGATAAAAAATCAGCTACATCTTGTATTAAAATTCTATTATGAAGGTTATCGCTAATATAGTCAAGCGAATTAATAATCGGTTTTGAGTAAATGCGTCTATTCTGAATTTGTCTCATTCTCCTAGTAAAATCAATTGTCATCTCATAGTGAACCTCGTCTATTTCTTCTCTAGATTTACATTCATCTGTTTTCATAACATATGTATCACTCAAACAATATGCTTTTTCTGGCAACATGCCACCATTAATGCAAAATCTCGTTATCATCGCAATACTTACAACTAGATGGTATTTTAAATTTCGCAATGGATCAGCACTAAGCATCCCAAAGCCTTCCCCACCTAATTTGGTATATAATGTTTTTACAGATTCAAGATTTCCTGACCGAACGCTCTCATAAAATGCAAGTTCTCGTTCAAAGGATGCATGATAGGTCTCATTCCTTTGATTTATAAGGAAATATTTCTCCAACGACTCCTTTGTATCTAATCTATATGGACCACCATCTTCTTCAGACTTTGGCGAACAATAACGCATTAATTTTGCTACAGTATTTTCAATAGTTTCAGAACAGGTTATGTAATATATTCCATCCCTCTTAATTAAACCTGCGTCCAATAATGAATTTAATGCATCCTTAATTTTTTCCTCAGGGGTATGAAGTAGGAGAATCAATTGCTCTTTTGTGCTATTATTATGAGATAATATTTTTAAAATATCATGTGTTATATCTTGACTCAATAAGCGAAACACTTCCACTTTGGCATCAGCCCCTCCTTCACCCTAATCTAGCTGTCAATCTATATGTAAAAAAGTATCCTGTATAATCATTTTATATACCTGTGGAAAACATTACATAATATATTATATCATTGTTGAATTTATTTGTCAATCTTGACGATTAGTTGTTACTTATAATGCAATAAAAAAGATTAAGATTAAGTTATTATTATTAACAAATTGCGATTATTAGGTAACCTAATGGCAATTGCTACAGCATATTAATTATGTAACTAGATCTAAATACGACTTAGCTGTTGGGATAGCTTGTTAAAAAAAGGCATAGCCGAGATTATCGACTATGCCGTGTTTTAATAGTTATAAATATTTTTATTAGAGCTAAGGGATGATTTTCCTTCTATCTAAACCTTACTATTTGTTTTACTTTGGAACCTTTCAGCATCTACCACAAACCTTGTATGAGTTCCTTCACCAATCAGTCCTACACTATCCGATACACTAAGCTTAAAAGTGATTTCCCTGCCTTTTACATCAATCACTTCTGCTGTTGCGGTAATTTCTATACCGATAGGTGATGCAGAAACATGAGTTATATTTATACCTGTTCCAACCGTGGTTTCGCCTTCATCAAGAAAATCAACAAGAGCATTTACCGCAGCTTTCTCCATTAAGGCTACCATCATTGGTGTTGCAAAAACTTCTAATGAACCACTCCCCACGGCGTTAGCTGTATTATTTTTATCTACAATTGTATTAGCTTTGCCAATGGTGATATTATTCAACTGCTTCATTCATAAGCTCCTTATCAGAAAAGATATTTCCAATTATTCTATCATATGTTAATATGTCTAGTTCATCATCATTTTGTACCTCTGGGCTATGGTTTGTTGAGTAAATTGGGACTTGCTCCATTTTATCAGCCATTTTTACAACAAAATCGTTCTTAGGAGCACCAATTAAATCCATAACTATATACGGAAGATAGAATGTTGAAACCTTTTCATCTGGAACTAATTCATAATCAAGTTCATAATTACTCCAAATTACATAGGATTGCTCATAGACAACAGAACAATTATCCCCATTAATTCCAAGTAGTTCATAAATACTATCCTCGCCCCTAAATGATGGGAAGTGATCCCCAATCATAACTAAAACCGTAGGCTCATCTAATTTATCTAAAGATTCAACCAAGGATTTAAGAGAATCAGAGCTTTGTTTGACACCCTTAAGATAGTTACCTAATTCATCATCAGGGTCATCACCTTGGTCATAAGGCTGGTGATTTTGCATTGTTGTTGTGTGAATAAACATAGGTTCGTCTGTATCCTTAAGAAGCTGGTTGATTTGATTAAAAACAACATCATCAGAAATATATGATGTAAAATAATCAACATCCACTGTAAAATCATCCTGGAAAATTAACGTATCAAAATCAAAGTATGAATACTTAGTTTCCCTACTATAAAATGTTCTTAAAAATGGGTGGATATAAGCAGTCGAATATCCCATATCCTTGTAAACCCTTGCAACTGTTGGTTGTTCCCTAAGCCCTAATAAGCGTTGGGGCATATTGGGGTCTTTCAATGCCCTTACTGGCAAACCAAAATTTAATTCAAATTCTGTCCTTACCGTAAAACTTGCAAATGTTGGTACAACGGCAGTACCAAGATATCCTTGTTGTGCCACCCAATCGAACCCATCATACGCATCAGTATCAAGATTAAACTCATCAAAAACCCTGAAATCTGCGAAAGCCTCTGACATTATCATAATAACATTAGGCTTAACAAAATCCTCCCTAGCTTCAACTCCTACAATATCATTCAAATAATTTTCAACTGTATTAATATCATATTCTTCTGGTTCAATCAGCTTATTAGATAGGTTTTCAGAAGTAGTCTGTATGAAGAAAGCAAGAAAACTATTATTATCAAACTTTTCATTAAGCTTAAACGCATTACTTGATTCCGTTGTATCTATATCAAACAATGAATAAACTGACATTGAAATTGATGGAACTACAACAATTGAAAGACAAGTTGCAATACAAACTAAAGCAGCTGAAATTCTTTTTGAAAATCTTATTCTTATCTTAGGATTAAACCAAAATCCTGCTGCAATAAATGCCAAAACTATTATCGTATATATAATTAAGATGGGTGTGATTTTAATATAAGCAAATGATGTAAGGCTCTTTGGGCTCCTTGCTAATCGCATATCTGTTAAAATTAAATGATTTCCATTTGTTCCAAATTTAAATAATTCAACTATACTTAAAAAGAAATATGTTACCCCAACTGAGAGCATTGCTAACCAACCACGTTTTGATATTAACAAAATCGCATAAAAAATCAGTGATGCCATCAGAATATTAAAAAGCATAACAAGCGGCTTATTAGCAACAAAAAGCACAAACTTACTTAAATGTTTAGCCTGATTTAATTCAGCCATACAAACTATAAACACAGGAAAAAGCAAAACCAATAGGCGATTAGTCATTGTATACTTAATTGTGTTAAGTTCACGTTTAGCGTTGAAACTATTTATTTTCATTTTTGCTTCTAAAAATAAGTTTGCAACAAATAATAATATTCCTTTCATTCAATCACCTTATTTTTTTATATTTTAAATTATATTTCTTCTATAATAATTTAATCTAAATTCAATATCAAAATTATAACATATTAATTTTAAAACATCAATTATTATAATAAAATAATAAACACTTCTTCTATTTAGATAAAAATAGCCAACGATATTCATATAAGTTTAGTTATTTCCAACAAGATTTCTACTAAATATAAACCCCTATCTTAGATAACAAAACCACCATTCACACCAAGAACCTGTCCTGTAATAAAATTTGCTTTATCAGATGCAAGATAGCATACGGCATTTGCGATATCTTCGGGCAATCCAAGCCTTTCCAGTGGCGACTCATCTCTCAATTCATTCAGCTCATCATTATTTAAATTTTTATTCATATCCGTCATAATAACTCCAGGAGAAATGCAGTTGACTTGTATTCCAGATGGTCCAACCTCCTTTGCGAGTGCCTTTGTAAAGCCTATAACAGCGGCTTTAGAGGTTGAGTAATGCACCTCACAAGACGCACCTACCTCACCCCACATTGATGAAATATTTATTATTTTGCCACTTTTCCTTTTTATCATATGTGGCAAAACCGCTTTTGCACAATTTAGAGTTCCTTTTACATTTACATCAAAAATCCTATCCCCATCACACTCGGAGATTTCTGTAAAGAGTCCAGTTTTCGAAATTGCAGCATTATTTACAAGTAAATCTATTTTTCCAAACTTCTGTATTATTGTATCTACCATATCCATAACTTGATTATAATCGGCAACATCCGCACATAAGGCTAACCCACTTATATCGTTAGATATTTCACAAGCCATCTTAGAATTATTTAAATAATTTACAGCAACTGTATAGCCACTCTGTGATAAAAGCATGGCTGTTTTTGCTCCTATACCCCTTGAGCCACCTGTTACAAGGGCAATCTTATTCATACACATTAATCTTCCTTAGCCCTAACTTTTTTTCTATTTCCTTGCTCATCTACTATAACACAACTTTCAAGCGTTGATATAAGGTTTCTCTTAAATGAATCCCTATATTCCTGTCGAAGTTTTGCTTGCTCCTCTTTTTCCACATCATTCAATCCAATTGTTTTGGATTTTCGTGAAAGCTCGTTAATTCTATCAATCTTTTCTTGCACCATAACTAATCTCCTCATTAATAAAATATAAAATTGTTAATTTAAGGGGCTTTCATTATACAATCATACCACCACCAATGACCACATCACCATCAAAAAAAACAACTGCCTGCCCACTTGTTATCGCCCTTTGAGGTGTATCAAATGTAACAACTAATTGCCCACTATCATTCGCCGTCACTGTTGCTGGCTGTTCTTCTTGGCTATACCTTGTTTTCGCAGTAACTCTAATCGGTTCAGTAATTTCTGCAATGGAAATAAGATTTACATCTTCTGCAATCAATGTTTTAGTATAGAGGGCATCCTCTTCACCAAGTGTTACGGTATTATTAATTGGGTCTTTACATATTACATAAACAGGCTTTCCAAAAGAGATACCAAGCCCCTTTCTCTGCCCTATTGTATAATGTATTATCCCTTTATGAGTGCCTACAATATTACCGTTAACATCCAAGAAATTACCTTCCAATATTTTTTCTTCCGTATTAGCCTTAATATATTCAGCATAATTTCCATCTGGTACAAAACATATATCCTGACTATCGGGCTTGCGTGAATTAATAAGTCCTGCTTTTTCAGCAATATCACGAACAGTAGTTTTATCTAAATTCCCAAGTGGGAATAATGTTTTAGATAGTTGATATTGAGTAAGTGAATATAAAACATAGGTCTGGTCTTTTGTTCTATCTTTAGGGCGTTTCAATAAATATCTACCTCGCTCTTCATCATAATCAATAGTTGCATAATGACCAGTTGCAATATAATCGTAACCCAGTGCTTCAGCACGATTAAGCATTTTATCAAATTTAATATATCTATTACATTCTATGCAAGGATTCGGCGTTTGCCCCCTGAGATAACTGTTTGTAAAGTGTTCCATAACATCATGCTTAAAGCTATCCTTAAAGTTGAAAACAAGATGCTCACAACCAAGCTTATAACAAACCCTTCTTGCATCATCAACATCTGTAAGCGAACAACAGGTACGTGATGTATCATCAATTTCTATATCTTCATCAGAAAAAAGCTTTAAGGTAGCTCCTATCACATCAAATCCTTTATCAAGCAAAAGTTTTGCCGCAACAGAACTATCAACGCCTCCGCTCATTCCAACCATAACCTTCTTACTCATAATTCCCCCTAATCAGTAATTAATTCCTTAAATGATATAATTGTTCTATTACAAATCTTTCTAATATCATCCCATTCATCAGCTGATGTTTCATCAAAAATACCAACTACATAAAACCCAGCCTCTTTTGCTGTTTCAATGCAATGGAAAGCGTCTTCGAAAACAGCAATTTCATTTGGTAAAAGATTCAATCTCTCTGCTGAATCTAAATACACCCTAGGAGATGTTTTTCCCTCACCCACATCTGAACAAGTCAATAAAAATTTAAACCTATCCAGCACCCCCAAGCGTTTTAATGCTGATTCCGCAAGTGTTTTATATGTAGCAGTTGCAATACAGTATGGTATATTCCTTTCGTCCAGCCAATCTAGAAATTGCTCTACATATGGCTTAAGTTGTATTCTTTTTTCATACTGTTCGGAGACAATCTCCTCAATCCTGTCTATTACGTAACCCTTAGTGTGTGGAAGTCTAAATTTATCAATAAAAAACTGTGCTGATTCCTCGATAGACATCTTTTTTACAATATCCGAAATTTCTGGTTTACATGCAATACCATTTTCGGATAAAAACAGCTCATCTGCTCTTTCCCAAATCTTCATAGAATCAAGAATTGTACCATCAAGGTCGAAAATAATGCCCTTATATATTTCAATCACGTCCGATTTTATTATTTTATAGCAACAGCTTGCTTACCTAGCTGAGTGAATCTCTTTTCAAATCTATCCAAATTGTATTTTATTATTCCTTTTTGCGGATCGGAAACAGTTACTGTCCCTTCAGTTAAATCATAACCTGTGAGAACTACGCAATGCTCATTTCTCATCCAATATACATCAATATTACCAGCCAAGGTCCATACATACACCTCTTCTGGCTCCACAAGCGACATTGTGCACCATGCTACTATTGGATAATCATTTGAGATAACTTTAAAAAGCTCCCTAAGTTCATATCCACTTAAATCCTCTACTGAATGCAAGTTACCATGGTCATCCAAAAATCTTTGTGCAGTATTAACAATGACTGGAGAGTAGCAACCATAGCCCCTTTCCGTTTGAGGGTTTCCAATAAAAGCTGTACTAAAGTCAGTTGCTCCATAATTTTCTTTTATAAGATAATTATTAGCCATATCCATTTTCCCTATTGTATATCCAAAATGATTTAATACTGTAGTTAATGATGTAACCTCGCAACCAGTTGGCAATTCAGGGTTTTGATAAACACAATTCACATCAATCTCATACGAATCAGGCAATATATATTCAGAATCAGATAAAATCTCCGTAAATATATTATTTAAATTAGGGGAAACAGTCTGTAATGTCCATTTTATTCGTGTTTTAGGCTCTGTAGAAGATTCTTCTGTAGTTATTTCTGTTTCAGTTTCTGCTTCTGTAATACTTTCCTCCGTTTGCGATTCAGTAGTTCTAATCTCCCTCGTAACTGCATTTGTTGTAACTGTAGTCACTTCTGTCCTTACTTCAATAGTTTCAGTTATCTCCCCCATCATTACTAGGACTTCTTTATTAGCCTCCTTAATCCTTCCAACTTTATCAAATATAATTATAAGAACAAGAATAGCAATTGTTGATAACATAAGTATTAACCCAATTGTTCTTTGCTTGCGTATAAAGCTTTCTAAAGTTTTATTTTTTCCCATTGTAAAATTAAGATTCTCCTATTATTTATTGTTTTTTTCGTTATATCATGAATACTATTTTAAAATGTGTTATTCTAATATCCCAATCTTCGCACGATAATCCATCCCTGCTGGTTGAATCTCGGACACTGCTAAGGAATAAATATCAGTCGAGCGTGCTTCTAGTTCTGTATATCGTTTCGCAATTTCTCCAGTATCAGCAAGCTTTGCAAGCGATGTTGCAAAGGGTATTGTGCTTTTATCCCTTGCCTCTGCTAATATATCACAACCCCTCTCATTTAATGCTAGAATTCTACCATATGGAGGAGGTTCTGCCAAGTCCTTTTTATGTATGCCAATGATTGCACACATTAAAATACGACGAATCCTTGCCATAGGATATCGCTTAGTCTTTATCGCAACAAGAAGCTCATTATATGAAGTGGAATGTTTAGCCGAAAGGATTCGATTTTCAAGCCCCTGCCCTATATCAGAAATTGTCCTCAGCTCGCTGTCCGTCATATTACGAAGCTTATAAAGTATTATCCTCTCCAAGTTACTTATATTGGCAATCTGTCCCTTTCTCTTTTTATTGCGTATCATATCCATTGTTTCAATCGGTATGAGTTCACCATAATCATTATCCTCAAACAAACACTGTCTAATATATGATGCACTAGAAATATTACCTGAATATACACTCGAATCATGCATTGCACTTTTACGCTGTATAGTGAACGGTCTGATTTTAGAATTTAGCAAAACAATTGCTTTTATATATTCAATTGCAAGGAGGTTATTAGGACCATCAAATAGCGTAGCAATGGCAGCACCATATTTCTTACTAATAAGCTCCTTTAGTGCATTAGGATAAGAAGTTCCCGTTTCCAACATTTCTTTCAATTCAGGAAGCCTTGAACAACTTATACTCGATTGGACGGCTGCATAAAGAGATTCAAGATGACCACACTCACTACCAAATGATAACTCGTCAACGCAACCTAGAGCATCTAAAAGATAAACTGAACCCCTTGCAAAAACTTCTGCTGTTGATAGAGAATAGGCAACAGGGAGTTCGATTACAAGATCAACTCCAGCTTTAACTGCCGCCTTGGCTCGATCAAATTTATTTATAATAGCCACATCACCACGCTGAACAAAATTACCACTCATTACCGCAACAATATGAGATGCTCCGCTTTCTCTAGTTTTTTGTACATGGTATAGATGCCCATTATGAAATGGATTATATTCACAAACAATACCTGCAATCTTCATTTTTTCACCCCGCATATAAAATTTCTCGAAACTAGTTTTTATTTTAAATTGAAATCTATTAATACAAGCTAAAAATTATATATAAACAGTTATATAAAAGTACTTGCTTTTTGTTTAATAAAGGTGTATAATACTATATCGTAATACATTATTATTAATTTTGAAAGGATGAGTTGTTTTGATTATTTTAGTCATAAACGCTGGCAGTTCATCTTTGAAGTATCAACTTATTGATATGGAAAGTGAAGATGTCATTGCAAAGGGGAATTGTGATAGGATTGGAATTGATGGTAATATCACCCACACAACCTCCGATGGCAGAAAACTTAACGAAAATTGTTCTTTCCCAACACATACGGAAGCGTTCCTAAAGCTTGTTGACACGTTAACCAAAAGTGATGCTGCTGTAATCAGTAATATGGGGGAAGTTTCAGCAGTTGGCCATAGAATTGTACAAGGTGCCGAAAAATTCACTAAAACAATTATTGCTGATGATTCTGTTATTGATGAAATTGATGCACTAGCTGAGCTTGCACCAGTTCATAACCACGCTCACGCATTGGCCTTGAGAGCTTGTAAAAAGGTTTTACCAGAAGGTGTGCCACAAGTTGTTGTGTTCGATACAGCATTCCACCAAACAATGCCAAAGAAAGCATATATGTACGCTTTACCTTATGAATGTTATGAGGAACTTAACGTTCGTAAGTACGGATTCCACGGAACATCGCACCGTTTTGTTACACAGGAACTATCAGCTATTCTAGGGAAAAAACCTGAGGACTTGAAGATTGTATCCTGCCATTTAGGAAACGGTTCTTCAATATGCTGTGTTGATGGCGGAAAATCTGTTGATACTTCAATGGGTTTCACTCCACTTGATGGATTAATAATGGGGACGAGAAGTGGTGAAGTTGATGCTTCTGCAGTAACATTTGTTGCTAAAAAGTTAAACTTAAATCCATCTGAAATGGACGATTTCCTAAATAAGAAAAGTGGATTCTTGGGCGTATCAGGAATTTCTTCTGATAATCGTGATTTAGCAGAGGCATGTGAACAAGGCTACGAAAGAGCAATGCTTGCTTGTGAACTGCTACATTATCAGATAAAAAAATATATAGGTGCATATACCGCTGTTATGAACGGACTTGACGCTGTTATATTTACAGGTGGTATCGGTGAAAATGCCCCTGAGGTTCGTTCTGGTGCTTGTTGCGATATGGACTACCTTGGCATAAATCTAAATGAAAAGGCAAACAAGGAAACAAGAGGAGAACTCAAAAGAATTTCATCCGATGAATCAAAAGTACAAGTTTGGGTTGTTCCCACAAATGAAGAATTACTTATAGCTAGAGATACTAGGGATTTAGTGTTAAAAAAATAGGCAATTCCCATTTAACCTCCCAATATGATAATAATTATATCATATTAGGACTAGTAATTGCAATAGTAATTTTATCGACAAAATTCTAAAAATCTCATGGAATGGTATAACTCATTGCTTATTTTTAATAATATTATCTTAGGGAGTATTAATATGAACCTTAAAGTTTTGAAAAAAGCAGAGCTTGCAAGAGAAAATTCCTATTCACCATATTCAAAATTTAGAGTTGGTGCAGCACTGTTATTAGCAAATGGAGATATATTTACTGGTTGCAATATTGAAGCATCATCGTATTCTATGACTTGTTGTGCCGAAAGGGTTGCTCTTTTTAAAGCTATCTCAGAGGGCAATAATGAATTTAAGGCAATTGCAATTGTCGGCGGATTTGATGACATAAATAAACCATGTATGCCCTGTGGTGCTTGCCGTCAGGTTATGGCTGAATTTTGCCCACCCGATTTTAAAATCATATTAAAAAATAACGATGGATTCGAAGAGTATACCCTATCTGAATTGCTTCCCAAAGGTTTCTTATTAAAATAATGATTTAAAGGAGTGTTTATTAAGTGAAGTATGAAATTAAAGGTGCCCCACTGCCAGTTGCAATTTGTAGCCTTGATGCTGGTGAGTCATTAAAAACTGAAAAAGGTGCTATGAGTTGGATGTCAGGAAATATGCAGATGGAAACTAATGCTGGGGGTGGACTTGGAAAAATGTTCTCTCGTGCAATCTCTGGTGAATCAATTTTCCAAAATATCTATACTTCACAAGGTGGCCCTGGAATGATTGCTTTTGCATCAAGCTTCCCAGGTAATATCTTAGCTATGGAGGTATCTGCAAACAGATCTATCATTGCACAAAAAACAGCATTCCTAGCCTCAGAAACAAGTGTAAATATGGAGGTTTTCTTCCAGAAAAAGCTTGGTGCTGGATTCTTTGGTGGAGAAGGTTTTATTATGCAAAAATTTACTGGCGATGGTATTGTATTCCTTGAGATTGATGGAAGTATTGTTGAATATAACCTTGCACCTGGTGAAACAATGATTATTGATACGGGGCATCTTGCTGTGATGGATAGCACCGTATCTATTGATATTCAGAACGTTAAAGGTGTTGGAAATGTTCTTTTCGGTGGCGAAGGCTTGTTTAATACAAAGCTTACAGGTCCTGGTCATGTCTGGCTACAAACAATGCCTGTACCTGCTGTTGCGTCAAGCTTATCCCCATATTTAATTAAAAGCAACTAAGTTTACGCATTAAAATTTGCTTAAATGATTTAAACCTCATGTTTCTAAAATGAAACATGAGGTTTTGTTGTATTAAAAGCTATGTATTAAAAAAACATATGCTCAATAAAAATTTTCAAACCAATTAAAATTAATAATATACCTCCAACTAACTGTGCCTTTTTATTGAATATGGATCCAAACCTCTTACCGATAATTACACCTACAAAACTGCATACAAATGTTACCAATGCAATAAATGTGGAAGCACTGACTATTTTCACATCCATCGCTGAGAAGCTTACACCTACTGCAAGTGCATCAATACTAGTAGCAACGCCCTGCACCATTAATGTCCCAAAAGAAATCTCTTTTAATTGGCAACAATCATTACCCATTTCCTTTAAAGCCTCATATACCATTTTACCACCGATTATTCCTAATAGGACTAATGCAATATAATGATCGTATGCTGTTATATGTTTCGCAAAGGTTTGCCCTAATGCGTAACCTAGGCATGGCATGGCTCCTTGATAGACTCCAAATGTTAAAGCTATAAATAAAGTCCATTTAGGTTTCATATCTTTATTGCATAAACCATTAGTTACTGCAACCGCAAATGCATCTGCTGATAAGCCCAATGCGATTAGTAGTAATTCCACTTTTCCCAT
>JAAYSW010000110.1 GCA_012523875.1 Clostridiales bacterium | reverse complement strand
GTTATACTTTTTAAATCATCTTTAGAGAGCTTATTAAATACAATTAAATCATCTAATCGGTTTATGAGTTCGGGTTTTAGTTGTTTTTTAAGCTCCGAAATTACATCCTTTTTTAGATTAGTTTCAGTATTGGAATTAAATCCAACCCTGCTATTATTAATAATTAAATCTGCTCCAATATTTGATGTCATAATGATGAGTGTATTTTTAAAATCAACTCTTTTCCCCTGTGAATCAGTTAAATGCCCATCTTCAATAATTTGTAGCAGAATATTTAGCACATCGGGGTGAGCCTTTTCTATTTCATCAAATAGCAAAACAGAATATGGCTTTCTTCTTATCTTTTCTGTAAGCTGTCCACCATCATCAAAACCAATATATCCAGGGGGGGCACCGATAATTTTTGAAACGGAGTGCTTTTCCATATACTCTGACATATCTATTTTTATTAAACAATCCTCATTATCAAATAGATAATGTGAGAGAACCTTTGATAGTTCTGTTTTCCCAACACCCGTAGGGCCAAGGAATAAGAACGAGCCAATAGGACGCTTAGGATCTTGCAATCCAACTCTCCCACGCCTTATAGCTTTAGAAATAGCTGAAACAGCCTCATTTTGACCGATAATGCAGTTTAAAAGCTCTGATTCAAGCTTGAGAAGCTTTTCATTTTCCATTACCGTCATTTTTTGAATCGGGATTCCTGTCCATGTGGAAACTACGCTTGCTATATCATCATGACTAACTTCAATCTTTTTATTTTTTGTTTTTGATTTAATATTATTTTTGTTTTTCAGCATTTCAAGCTGTAGCTTTTCTGCAGTTAAATTATTAAAATCAAATCTCTCATCTTCAACGCTATCAGCTAAATTGCTAATTTTACAATTTTTAATTTTAGCTCGTGATGAAGCTTCATCAATTATATCTATAGCCTTATCGGGTAAAAACCTATCATGTATATATCTAGTTGAAAAATTTATAGCTGAACGAATTGTATCATCATTTATAACAACATTATGAAATGATTCATATTTATTTTTTAATCCCAACAATATGGCATATGCCTCATCTTCAGTTGGTTCTTCTATATAGACGGGCTGAAATCTTCTTTCTAATGCACTATCCTTTTCAATATGTTTTCTATATTCTTGAATAGTTGTTGCACCGATAATTTGCATCTCACCCCTAGCAAGTTGGGGTTTAATGATATTTGCTGCATCAATAGCACCTTCAGCAGCACCAGCCCCAACAATAGTATGAATTTCATCAATGAATAAGATTATATTTCCAGCATTAATAACTTCTTCAATACAGGTTTTAATTCGTTCCTCAAAATCACCACGATACTTTGCACCAGCAAGCATTGCAGTTAAATCCAAAGAAAATATGCGTTTATTTTTTATACTATCAGGTATATCGCCCCTAACCAAGAGTTGTGCGAGCCCTTCAACAATAGCTGTTTTTCCAACTCCAGCCTCACCTATAAGGCAAGGATTATTTTTAGTACGCCTTGCGATAATTTGAATTACCCTTTCAATTTCTTTTTCACGCCCAATAACAGGATCAAAGCTGTTCTCATAAGCTAATTCCGTTAAATTTCTTGCGTATTTAAACAAGGTAGGGAACTGTTTCACATCCAATTGTGATATATACGATACCTTGCTATCTCCATAAGAGCAATTCATTATGCAATCATTATAGAGTTTAGATAAAGAGCAACCTATTGATTGTAGCATTACTGTACCACTGCAATGTGTATCTTTCAGGATGGTCATTAAGATATGCTCAGTACCTGATAAGGTTGAACCAAGTGAATGCGAGATTGTAATAGACGCTGATAATATCCTTGTTAATGCAGGCGTCATACAATCATAATCCAATGTTGTTTGTTCGCCATGTCCCACTATTTCTATTATTTCATTATAAATAGTTCGGGGCTTTATTCCGTTATTTTTTAGTGCTGTTGCTGCGACATTTGAGCCTTCATGCAAAAGCCCCATTATCATGTGCTCTGTACCGACATAGGTATGACCAAGCCTCTCGGCAGAATTCACAGCACTATCTATTGAAGCTAAAGCCTTTTTTGTAAACATATCCAAGTTAAACATTATATACATACCACCTAACACAACTAATAAAGTTATATATTAAGTATGCCACCTTTTCACTGCGATATATGTCGAATATTTTATTTAAGTTTATTTATGCTAAATTAGTTTGTGAGGAGATTATATAAAATTAGGGATATCCTAAATAGATATCCCTAATGCAATAAGTGGTAGTTAATTAAGTGGACTTAGTTTATATAATATAGATTTTATTACTTATAATACATGAATAGTTGGCATTTAATCATACCGTTATATAATTTTCTTCGCTTATTAGCTTTCCTTCCGAAAAATGTTTCAAAGTCCTCATGGGGAGAAATTATATAACATGGATTATTCATCACTTTCCCCATACTAGAGTAAATCCTTTCAGCTTCTTTTATCTCGAGCATACGCTCACCATATGGCGGATTACATATTATTATCGATTCTTTAGGAGGATTAAATTGTGAAATATCAGCTTGATTGAAATGTGCACGACTTTTTATACCAGCCTTATTTGAATTATCAATACATAGGTTAATTGCGTCATTATCAATATCAAAACCATAGCCATGAAACTCTGCATCCCTGTTGACATTTTCGATAGCTTTATTGCGTTCTTCCTTCCAAATGGCAGGATTAATACAATCCCATTTTTCAGCAGCGAAACGTCTATTTAAGCAAGGTGCAATATTTAAAGCTTTAAACGCAGCCTCTATTATAAATGTTCCACTCCCACAGAAAGGATCATAAACAATACTATCACTTCTGATTCTTGCAAGGTCAATAATACCTGCTGCGAGGGTTTCTTTTATGGGTGCAAGGTTTGAATTACGCCTATACCCCCGTTTATGAAGCCCAACACCGCTGGTATCAAGATAGATTGTTGCTACATCCTTCATAATGCTAAATTGTATTTGATGCACAGGACCAGTTTCTTCAAACCAGTTCATATTATAAATTCCCTTTAGCCTTTCAACAACGGCTTTTTTTATAATTGCTTGGCAATCAGGAACACTATGCAGTGTTGAATTGAGGGCATAGCCCTTAACGGGAAACGCATCAGCTTTACCAATAAAGTTTTCTAGGGGTATTTTTTTTACTCCTTGAAACAATTCCTCAAAGGATGTTGCAGTAAAGCTTGAAAGTTCAATTAGAACACGTTCAGCAGTAGAAAGGCTGATATTAGCTCTTGCGAGCAGATTATAATCACCAGTAAAAGTAACCTTCCCATTATCAGCAACAACATTTTGCCCACCGATTTTTTTAATTTCAAATGATAAAACGCTTTCTAGACCGAAATGGCAAGGACAGCTGAATTTTAATGTATCAGTCAATTTATTTCTCCTATCAAATTAGAATAACTTATATTATAGATACTGCTATATTATACTATTCTCCTTCAGAGGAATCTTCAGGAGGGGGAGCTACAGCGTGCCCCGAACAAGTAGCGGGAATATTTGAGGATTTATAATATCCGACATCAGATGGACAACTCGGACCAGCAATCAGGCCAGTTAGGGTGCAATAACGCAATTCAACAACTTCAGGGCAGGGTGGGTAAGTATTACCTGGAGGAAGGCTATTGGCATAATCACCGATAACCATCTTCCAAAGGCTAGCAGAGCTTGGTAGGCTATTATAAGGCAATGTTGTTGGAGTGTCATATCCAATCCACACACCACTTACAAAATCCTCTGTTAACCCGACAAATGATAAATCTCTCCATTCCTGTGAAGTACCAGTTTTGCCCGCAACAGTTTTATTAGAAAGGGCAGCAGCAACACCAGTACCATCTGACTTAATTACTTCTTGTAATAGTTTATTCATGATATAAGCGGTTTCGGCACTCACTGCAGTATGAGAGTTTTCAGAATTTGGCTCATTGGAATAAAGCAATGAGCCGTCACTATTTTCCACTCTACTCACAATATGTGCTTTATAATAAGTTCCCCCATTTCCATATGGGACATAAGCATTAACAAGGTTTTCAAGGGGAATTCCTCGTGTTAGTCCACCAAGAGCGAGAGGTGAATGTGCAATATCAGTAGCACCACTTTCAGCACGCTCTACAAGTTCAAGACCTAAATTTTCAGAAGCAAAAGTAAAAACCTCCCTTAAGCCAATGTTATTAACAAGTTGTGCTGGCACTGTATTGATAGACCTTCTAAGAGCCCTAACGGCTAAATATTGACTTCCAGATGTAGAACCACCATAGTTTTTAGGCCAACTTTTTCCGTCAACTATTATAGGATTGTCAAGGAAGGGAGTTGACCAGTTTATAAAATTACTCTCAAGAGCTTTTCCATAACTTGCAATTGGTTTCATTGTTGAGCCTGGATCACGATATGCTTGAATAGGGCGATTAAAACAAAGTGAACCTAGCTGATTTTTATCACCAATTCCACCTACAACAGCTTGAATTTCACCATAATAATTCATAGCAATGAATGAGGATTGGGGGTATTCACCATATTCATTTGCAACATTTGAGAAGTTTCCTTGATTTAAATATTTTTGCTCAATATGATTTTGCATATTAAGATCAACTGTTGTATATACCTTGTATCCACCAGTGTTTAATTTTGCAATAGCTTCCGATTGTGATATACCATACTCCTCCATGAAGTAGTCAGCAACTTCATAAATTGCGGCATCTACATACCAAGTTGTAGCAGATGCAGGTTTTTCAACTTCTTCATTTAGCTCAGGATGGAGTAGTTTATATTCTTCAGAATTAGTTAAAATAATCTTTTCATTCATAGCAACAATGTATTCATCATAAGAAATTGCACCATTTTCGTACATTTTATATATGGCATATTCTTTACGTTCTTGGTTTGCCTTAAAGTTCTTAAATGGATTTATGACTTCTGGATTCTTTGGAATTGCTGCAAGAGTAGCAGCTTCAGCAATAGATAACTCATGGGCACTTTTACCAAAGTATCTATTTGAGGCAATTTCTATCCCAGCATATCCATTGCCATACTCGATATAATTCATATATCCTTCAAGTATTTCATTCTTAGTATAGTTCTTTTCAAGTTGCATAGCCCTAAAAATTTCTCTGATTTTTCTATCAATATCTTGTTCTTTATCATCTGTTAAATTTTTTATGAGCTGTTGCGTGATTGTTGAACCTCCTTGCTTACCCTCATAAATAGGTAGAAATACGTTAAGGAAAGCAGAAAAGGTACGCTTATAATCAACACCATCATGGGAATAGAAACGCTCATCCTCAATATAAACAAAAGCATCACGAACATGTTGGGGCATATCTTCTATATTGATAGGGATAATTGGATTTGTGTTAACAACCTGATGAACCGTCATAAGCTCACCAGTGTCTGGATTATTTGCATAGAAAAATGTATCGGTATTTGGGCGAATTTCCATAATAGAAACATCATCAGTATCATCCTTAAACTCAAGAACCCAAACCGTAAGTGCAGTACTACAGATTGTTATGGTTATAATGCCAATCATAAAAATTGATAGAATAGTACTAAGTGTAACTGTTAAAGCTTTTTTTACTATACTAAATTTAGTTTTCTTTTTCTTACGCCTGCCATTAGGATAGGGTCTACTAGTTTTTGTTGCATTAGGATTAGGACGTGAAGAGGGTGAATTTGGGCGGCGTGTAGTAAGACCTGCCTTAGAACGAGGCGGGCTACTAGTAGTTGAAGTGCGTCGTCCTGTTTTGGTGGAAACAGTCTGCCTTTTAGGCGTAGACGAGGATACTGGTCTTTTCTTTTTTGTTAAATTAGCAGAAGATCTATTGGATGGAGCAGTACGATTTACTACGCCACGCTTATCTGTAGGTTTTGTTTTTCTTTTATTATAATTTTTATTTATTTCAGACATAGTTATATATTTTCCAAAGCATACATTATGGAAAATACTCCTTTCTTTATAGAATGAAAAATATGACTAGAAACATATCACTTTATTATAACATATTATTTTGAAAAAGTTAAGTAAAATAAGAATAATAAAAAAATATGTTAATTGTATAAAGTAAGTAAAAATTGGAAAGAATATTTATATAAAATATCTAAAGTAAAAAGTGGTGATAAGATGTCAAAATCAAATATGTTTTATATGTGCCTTGCTGCTTTGACACTTTCGGGAGTAATTGTTATAACATCAATAGCATATGATGCAAGGGGCGAGAATGCTAATGCGGAGGTGGTATTTAGTGAAACTACTGAAACAATTGAAGAGGCAATCGGTTATGTATTAAAGGAATATGAAGGAAAGCTTGCTTTGTTTAGGGAAAATAGTGAAAAGCCTTATAAGAAACTGGATGTAGATACTTCAACACTTACAGATTATGATAAGGAATTAATAAGACAGGGGATTGCTGTTAAGACTGAAAAAGAGCTTAATGCACTACTAGAGGATTACACTTCATAATATATTATATCCAAATTACATTCGCTTATGGGTAAGAACATGGGGATACTTTATAATAAGTATCCCCATAATTCATTTTTATTAACCTTATTTAATCAGCAAAATATTTTACGCCTGATTCAAAGATGTATTGATTATTTTGTCCAGCAATATTTTTGCAAATATTATCACCGATACGCTCACTATGTCCCATTTTACCAAGAATACGTCCGTCTTGGGAGGTGACACCCTCAATAGCAGCGAAAGAGGAGCTAGGATTATAGCGAATATTTAGAGTAGGCTCGCCATTTAAATCAACATATTGTGTAGCAATTTGTCCATTTTTAGCAAGTGAATCAATCATTTCAGGTGATGCAATGAAACGTCCCTCACCATGTGAAATAGGAAGTGTATGGATATCGTTTACTTCACAAGCAGCAAGCCAAGGGGATTTATTTGAAGCAATTCTAGTATTAACCATAGTTGCCTGATGACGTGCAATTTTATTAAATGTAAGAGTGGGCGAATCTTCTGTCATATCAACAATTTCGCCAAAAGGTACAAGACCGAGCTTAATTAAAGCTTGGAAACCATTGCTAATTCCAATCATAAGCCCATCTCTATTGCTTAATAATTCATGCACTGCCTCTTGAATTTTAGGGTGGCGGAAAAATGCTGTTATAATCTTAGCACTACCGTCAGGTTCATCACCAGCACTTGAGCCACCAGGAAGCATTATAATTTGTGAGTTTTTAATTACATCTTCAATTTTATTTATAGATTCCTCAACATCAGATACAGATAGATTTTTAATGATAACAACTTCAGGTATAGCACCAGCCTTTTCAAAAGCTTCAGCACTCTCATATTCACAGGTTGTACCAGGGAATACTGGAATTAGCACACGAGGTTTAGCTACTTTTATTGTTGATGATGAGAAAGATTTATTTATAAAACTAAACTTTTCTACATCTTTATCATTAGTTTCAATATTGGAAGTATAAATCGGTTCAAGTTTTTCCTCCCAAACCTGTTGCAAATCATCAAGGTTCACGCTGCATTTTTTTGTGTTAATTGTATAATCTAATGTAGTTTTTCCGAGCAAACAATCATCCTTATCAGCGTTATCATTTAATTCAACTATAAATGAGCCATAGCAAGGGTTGAATAAAGTTTTTTCTGATAGTTCCTCAATAAATTGAAAACCAATTTTATTACCAAAACACATTTTAGCGATTCCTTCAGCAACACCACCAGAAGAAACAGACCAAATAGCCTTAGCTCTACCTTGTTTAATCAGCTGTTCAACTTTATCAAAACAGCTTTTTATACTTGGGAAATCAGGTAAGTTATTTTCAGTATAATTTGGTGTAATAAGTATTACATCACTATTCGCAGTCTTAAATTCAGGCGATACAACCTCATCAGCTAATGCAGTAGAAACAGCGAAAGAAACCAAAGTAGGAGGTACATCAATATCTTCAAACGTACCTGACATGGAATCCTTGCCACCAACTGAGCCACAACCGAGTTCAAGCTGTGCATGAAAAGCACCTAAAAGAGCAGAGAAAGGTTTCCCCCAACGCGTAGGATTATTTTGAGTTCTTTCAAAATATTCTTGGAATGTCAGCCAACATTTTTTATATGAACCACCAACAGCAACAATCTTAGCAATTGATTCCACAACAGCAAGCATTGCACCATGGTAAGGGCTTTTATCAGTAATATAAGGATTATATCCCCAAGCCATAACAGAGCAAGTATTTGTCTTTCCCTTTAATACTGGAATCTTAGCAACCATGGACTGTGTAGGAGTTAGCTGATGAACGCCACCTAAAGGATTAAGAACAGTGTTAGCACCAGCAGTTGAATCGAATCGATTAATAAGTCCCTTCTGTGAGCAAATATTTAAATTAGATGCCATGGATTTCCAACCCTCAGCAGTATCCTCATAGCCAACCAAATCAGCATTAGCAGGTTCAGTTACTTCAATATCAGTATATTTAACGGCACCATTTGAATTTAGGAAATCCCTTGCAAGGTCAACAATAGTATTTCCTTGCCATTCCATTTTTAAACGAGGTTCTTCTGTTACAACGGCAACAACAGTTGCATCAAGGTTTTCCTTTTTTGCCTCCCCCATAAACCTATCAACATCTTCTTTAGCGATAACAATAGCCATACGCTCTTGTGATTCACTAATAGCAATTTCGGTACCATCAAGACCTTCATATTTTTGTGGAACAGCATCAAGGTTGATAATAAGTCCATCTGTTAATTCACCAATGGCAACTGATACACCACCTGCACCAAAATCATTACTACGCTTAATCATTTTTGTTACTGTAGGTTTTCTAAATAATCTTTGTATTTTTCTTTCTTCAAGAGGATTTCCCTTTTGAACCTCAGCACCACATTCCTCTAAGGAATCAAGCGTATGTGATTTAGATGAGCCAGTTGCACCGCCACAGCCATCACGACCTGTTTTACCACCAAGAAGAATAACAACATCATCAGGTTGAGGAGCTTCACGTCTTATATTTTCAGCTGGAGCAGCACCTACAACAGCACCGAGTTCCATTCTTTTTGCAACATATCCAGGATGATATATTTCAGTTACATGGCCAGTTGCAAGCCCAATTTGGTTACCATAAGAGCTATATCCATTAGCAGCTTCAATGCAGATTTTTCTCTGTGGTAGCTTACCTTTAATTGTATCATCAACAGGAACAAGAGGATTAGCAGCACCAGTAATTCTCATAGCCTGATAAACATATGAGCGTCCTGATAGGGGATCACGAATAGCACCACCAAGGCAAGTTGCAGCTCCACCATATGGTTCAATTTCAGTAGGGTGATTATGAGTTTCATTTTTGAACATCAAAATCCAATCCTCATCACGCCCATCAACATCCACCTTAATTTTTACAGAGCAAGCATTAATCTCTTCACTCTCATCTAAATCATTTAGCAAGCCTTCTTTTTTAAGTTTCTTAGCTGCAATTGTAGCAAGATCCATTAGCGTAACAGGCTTGTCTGTTTTACCAAGTTCTTCCTTAACGCTTAGATATCTTTGATATGTTTCGTTTATATATGGGGTATGAATATTAACATTTTTAATATTAGTCATAAAAGTTGTGTGGCGGCAGTGATCAGACCAATATGTGTCAATCATTTTTATTTCAGTTATAGTAGGATTTCTCTTTTCAGTGTTTTTGAAATAATCCTGACAAAAAGCAATATCGTCTAAATCCATAGCTAGTCCATATTCATTTATGAAATCCTCAAGTCCAGCCTTAGTTAGGTTAATAAATCCATCAAGAACCTTAACTGTTGATGGTATATCATGTTTAACTTCAAGCGTTTCAACGGTGTTAAGAGATGTTTCACGGCTTTCTACAGGGTTTATTAGGTATGTTTTAAGTTTTTCGAACTCATCATCTGAAATAAATCCCTCGACAATATAAACCCTTGCATTTTTTACACGACAGCGTTCTTTTTGAGTAACAATTTGTATACACTGCTCACAGCTATCAGACCTCTGATCATATTGTCCAGGAAGATATTCCACAGCAAACACACGTTCATTTTCTTTTAATTGAGGAATTTCATCATAGGTTATGTCAACGGGTGGTTCAGAAAGAACAGTATTAATTGAAAGCTTAAAATCATCATAAGTGATATTATCTACATCATAACGGTTTAATACTCTTATATTTTTAAGAGCAGGTAACATTAAAGCAGTTTTAATATCATTTAAAAGAGATTGAGCCCCAACGGCGAACTTAGGTTTTTTTTCAACATAAATACGATAAACAGACATAAAAACTCCATTTCTCCGCAAACAGATAATAGGGTATACTGCAATCAATCATTTCTGCGGAAAATGACTGATAAGAAATTAATAGGTGAGAATAAAATAACTAATGCTTTTCAATGATATCACCTAAGCAATAATTATTTTTGCACTTAAGTATTTTAACATAAAAAATCATTCTTCGCAAACTTTTTTCACAGATTTTTGATTGAATTTTTATTAATGTATAATTTGGGCTATAACCTTGATGAAATTTTGTGCAATTTTCTTTTTCAAACAATACAGGATATACTTTTCCTACTTGGGAATGTAAGAATTTTTGCATTGATTTTTCAGCAATATAAGACATTTTTTTTGCCCTAAAGCTCTTGATGTTGTCGGGGATTTGGTTGGGGTGCTTAGCAGCGATAGTTCCCTCACGCTTTGAATATGGGAAAACATGAATCCTACTAAACCCTATTTTCTCAACGAATGCCAGTGATTGTTCAAAATCTTCTTCATTCTCATTTGGGAATCCAACCATAACATCGGTTGTAATAGAAGAATCGGGGAAAGTATCTCTTATTTTATTTATAAGACGCTCATACTCAGCAGTTGTATATTTTCTATTCATCTCTTTTAGAGTTTTTTCACACCCGCTTTGTAACGAAAGGTGAAAATGTGGACAAAACTGGGGTACGTTAGCAAGCCTTAATAAATCATCATCAGAAATTATTTCTGGTTCAAGTGAGCCAAGACGAATGCGTTCTATTCCTTTAATTTTTGCAGAAGCCTCAACAGCATCAATAAGCCTCAAACCAAATTCGTTTCCATAGAATGCAAGATTAATACCTACTAAAACTATTTCCTTATGCCCATTTTTAGCAAGTGTTGATACCTCTTTTTTTAGAGCATCAATCGGCTTTGAGCGTATTCTTCCCCTTGCATAAGGAATGATGCAATAGCTACAAAATTGGTTACACCCATCTTGAATTTTTACAAAAGCACGTGTTTTATTGGTGAATTCGCTACATGTCATATCCTCTAGCAATTCATTTCCATCAAAATCAGATAAGTTAATTATTTTATTAGGGTTCTTTTTTTTAATGGCCTCATTAACGAGTGATAGAAGCTCGGAACGATTTTTTGTTCCAGTTATCACATCAGCTTCAATTATTTCCCTTGCCTCATCCATAAAGGCTTGAGGATAACAGCCGGTTAAAACAATTAACGCAAGAGGGTTATCGTTTCTAAGACGCTTAATGCATTGAAGAACCTTACTATCGCTTGAAGAGGTAACAGTACAAGAATTGATAATATAGATGTCCGCATCGGATTTATTTTCGGTTATAATATAATTATTATTACTAAATGCCTGTTTAATACATTCAGTTTCATATTGGTTGACTTTACAGCCAAAGCTTATAAAATTTACTTTCATTAAATATAAAACCTTTCTAAAATTTTAATCTTTGTGAGTTATGACAAAATTTATAATAAATTCTTGTTGGTTATGCACAAGTGTCAAGGTTAATAAAAAATATCATAGGTTCATAGCTACATTATACTAAATTAACGAATTTTTTGCAATTGTATTGACTTATATTTAGTTTAGTGTTATATTAATTGTAGCAGAAAATAATAAATTAATAAAGAGAATTTTTATTAAAATAATTAGGGGGTAAATATTATGGAAAAAATGAACATTTCTTTATCTGCAATTAATGATGTAAAGGAATTTGTTAACAAGATGACTAAATACGATTTTGATATCGATTTAGTATCCGGAAGATATGCAATTGATGCAAAATCAATAATGGGTATTTTCAGCCTTGATTTATCTAAACCAATTGAGCTACATGCACATACTGATGATGCATCAGCTTTCAAGGAAGATATTAGCAAATTTATTGTTGAATAGTTTTAAGCGGAAATACTTTAGGGAGTCTTATTCTGACTCCCTATTTGTTTTTAGTCATTGAATTATAAGTTTTGGCATAAACTCTATAATAATAGGAAATCAGTTTTATACGGAGGTTTTATATGCTTAATAGAAACTTATTATCAATGATAACTCTAATTATTATAGTGTTTTTAACTCAGAATATAGTTGAAGTAAATGCTATAACTTATAATGAGGACCCAGAATTGACACAGGCTTATGTTCTTATGGAGGCTGAAACTGGCAGGGTTTTAAGGGAGCAGAATGGATATACAGAGGTACCTATAGGAACAATGTGTAAGCTTATGACTATATTGTTGGTTGCAGAAGCTATTGACGCTGGAGAACTAAGTATTGACAAGATGGTGGTAACTTCATCTCATGCAAATTCTATGAATGGTGCTCAGATATGGCTTATGCCGGGCGAACAGATGTCCGTTAGCGATTTGCTTAAAGGTGTTATAATCGGTAATGCTAATGATGCAGCAGTTGCACTTGCGGAGGAGATAGCACACAGTGAAGAAGACTTTACTGCTAATATGAATACGAGAGCTTTTGAGTTGGGTATGAAAAACACAGGCTTTTATAACTCTACTGGATATGGTGTTGAAGAGCAATATTCAACAGCATATGATATGGCACTTCTATGCAGGGAACTTACAAAATTTAAATTTCTATATGAATATATGACTTGTTGGAGAGATTTTGTAAGGGGTGAAGATACTGAGCTTGTGAATGAGAATAAGCTTGTTAAAGGCTATAACGGTATTATAGGTTTTAAGGCAGGCCATTCTAAAGATGCCGGAAACTGTATTGCAATAGGAGCAGAAAGAAACAATAATACATATATTGTAGTGGCACTTGGATATCAGGATAAGGATGAAAGATTTAACGAGGCTAAATCTTTGATGTCAATAGGTTTTTCTAATTACCAAGTTACAAATCCAAGCTTTAGTAATGAGCATCTTATGCCGATAAAGGTGGTAAGGGGTGTTGATAATGCCGTAATGATTGAGGCAAAGGAATTAAGTAGCTTAGTAGTATCAAAGGGGAATGCTGAGGATATAACCAGTGTTATTTTCGTGCCAAACTATATTACAGCACCAGTGAAAAAGGGGCAGGCAATAGGCGTTGTAGGGTTTTATATTGATGATGTTTTGCTCTATGAAACGGAACTAATTACTTCAAATGATATAGAAAAAATGACAATGCACAGAGCGTTTAAGAATATTTGTGCAAATATGCTGAAATAAAACTTGCTGAATTGTATCAAATGTACAATTATAAACATTACACTTGAAATTTAAAATAAAATATAGTAATATTATCTTGTAGTATGTTCAAAATTATTATATAATAGATTTGCATAAAATTTTAATTGTGAAAATTTGGAGGAAAACAATAATGGCTTTAAAGCTTAATACAAAATATATTAGTGATTTTGTATCTTCTGATGAGATGGAAGGAATAAAAGCACAAGTTGAGCTTGCAGCGGATGTTTTGCATAATAAGACAGGATTAGGCAATGAATTTCTAGGATGGTTGGATTTGCCTGAAAATTATGATAAAGAAGAATTTGCAAGAATAAAAAAAGCGGCTGATAAAATTAAAACTGATTCCGATATATTAATTGTTATAGGAATTGGTGGTTCATATTTAGGAGCGAGGGCTGCAATTGAGTTTTTAAAATCACCTTTTTATAATAATCTAAAAAAAGATACTCCTGATATTTATTATGTTGGAAACAACATAAGTCCTACATATTTAAATGAAATACTTTCTATTTGCGAGGGTAGAGATATTTCCGTAAATGTAATATCTAAATCAGGCACAACAACTGAGCCTGCATTGGCATTTAGAGTATTCAAAAAATATGTTGAGGACAAGTATGGTAAGGAAGAAGCTAAAAATAGAATTTATTGTACAACTGATAAATCAAAGGGGACATTGAAGAAACTTGCTGACACAGAGGGCTATGAAAGCTTTGTGATTGCCGATGATGTTGGAGGTAGGTTCTCAGTTCTGACGGCAGTGGGTCTGCTGCCAATTGCTGTTGCAGGTTGTGATATTGAGAAAATAATGCAGGGAGCAATTAAGGCACAAAAGGATTTCATGGCTGATTTTGATAATAATGATTGTTATAAATATGCGGCTTTAAGAAATATTTTTTATAGAAAACAAAAAACAATAGAGCTTATGGTATCTTATGAACCATGTTTTGAGACTATGGCTGAATGGTATAAGCAATTATTTGGCGAAAGTGAAGGCAAGGATGGCAAGGGTATATTCCCAGCATCGGTTAATTTCTCAAGCGATCTGCATTCAATGGGACAGTTTATTCAGGATGGTTCAAGAATCATGTTTGAAACTGTTATTGATATAAAAAATTCGAAACAGGATTTTTTCCTTGAAGATGATGCTGATAACCTTGATGGTTTGAATTTCTTAACAAATCAAAATATGTCGGTAGTTAATAGGAAGGCGTTAGAGGGAACAATTTTAGCACATACTGAAGGTGGGGTACCAAATATAGTACTTGAAGTGGAAGATGTAAGTGAGTTTACCTTTGGATATATGGTTTATTTCTTTGAAAAGGCTTGTGCTGTTTCAGGTTATGTTTTGGGTGTTAATCCATTTAATCAGCCTGGTGTTGAAAGTTATAAGGCGAATATGTTTGCACTTTTAGGTAAGCCTGGATATGAGGACCAAAAGGAGGCTTTGGAAGCAAAGCTTAGTTAATTAGCAAGGAGTTATTTAATAACATAATAAAAAAGCCATACAAGAGTATGGAAGATTGGAGTTTTTTATGATTAAATTAATTACAGGTAAAAAAGGAACTGGAAAAACTAAAGTATTAATCGAAATGATTAATGAAGCAGTGAGAACTACAACAGGTGATTTAGTTTGTATTGAAAAGGGTGAAAAAATCAGATACGATATAAGCTATAAGGTGAGACTTGTTGATGCGGACCGTTTTGGAATTAGTGGATATGATTCACTATTCGGGTTTATCGCTGGCATGATGGCTGGAAATTATGATATTAAGGAAATCTTTGTTGATTCAGTTTTAAAAATAGGCGGTCCTGATTTGGACGAGCTAAAAGTAGCATTGGATAAATTAGATGTACTAACAGGTGATGATACACTACTTGTGTTCACAGTTTCTGCTGATGAATCAGAACTTCCTGATGGAATCAAAAAATACTTCTAAAAATAAAAGATAGTCTATTCCCTTGTTCTGTGAAATGTTGGGATAAAACATAAGTAAAATAGACAATATATAAGAAAAAAGTATTGACAAGACATGAAGTTTTGATTATAATATACTTTGTGATACTCTGAGGTAAAAATGTAATGATAATTAATTTAAGAAATATATTTGAAATTGAAAATGAAAAAAGAGATTTGCATTATTCAATTCCTATAGATGAACTTATGGAGATACGAGGGTATGAATTTAAGTCGCCTATAGAGGTTGATGGAGTAATTAAGAACCTTTCAGGAATTGTTACGTTACAGTTTTCAGTGGAGTTTACGCTTAAGATTTTATGTGATAGATGCATTAAGGAATTCTTTAGGGATTACTTTTATGAGTTTGAGCATATTATCGTGAAAAGGCTTAATACCGATGGTGATGAATATGATTATATTGTTGCAGACGGTGAGAGCATTAATTTGAATGAAATTGCTATATCGGATTTACTATTACAGTTACCTATGAAAATGCTTTGCAATGAACAGTGCAAGGGATTGTGTTATGTTTGTGGCTGTGATTTGAATGAATGCGTTTGCAGTTGCTCAAAGGAGTAATATTTAAGGAGGTGCAATAATGGCTGTACCAAAGAGAAAACATTCTAAATCAAGAAGAGATAAACGTCGTTCAAGTGTTTGGAAGTTGGATATGCCCGCTTTTAGTAGATGTACTAATTGTGGAGAGATAGCTACTCCACATAAGGTTTGTAAAAGTTGTGGATTTTACAAGGGTGTTGAGGTTCTTAAAAAGGAAGCATAGAAGTTGCTTTCTTTTACCTAATTAAAAGGAGGGAGAGCAAAGACGTTCTCCTTTTTCTTTTATGAGAATTGAAGATGGAGAGTTGAGGGATTAAAATTCTCATCTCTCCAATTTTAATTTAATTTGATACCCTAACGAATATGAGGTACCATATGAAAGGTGAAACATGGTAAGGGTAATATATGTAACAGAGAATACACCAGCATTCGATGCGAAAATAGAAGTTGGTGATTATATTGTTGAGATAAACGGAAATGAAATTAATGATGTTCTGGATTATATGTTTTATGCATCAGAAGAAAAACTTATTTTAAAAGTTTTGCGTGATGGGAACTTAATGTATTTTAATATAAATAAGAATGAATATGAAGATTTGGGGCTTGGATTTGATAATTTTCTTATGGACGAAAATCGGAGTTGTCATAATCAATGTGTGTTCTGTTTTATTGACCAAATGCCACCTAATATGAGGGAAACTCTTTACTTTAAAGATGATGATGCAAGACTTTCTTTTCTACAGGGTAATTATATTACACTGACTAATTTAAGCCAGTGCGATATTGATAGAATTATTAAAATGAAACTTAATATTAATGTTTCGGTGCATACTACAAATCCTGAACTAAGATGCAAAATGATGAATAATAGGTTTGCAGGTGAAAAGCTTAAATATTTGACTGAGATGACTAATGCAGGGATTAAGCTTAATTGCCAAATTGTCCTATGCCCAACGCTTAATGATGGGGATGAACTAGATAGAACTCTCAATGATTTGGGTAAGATGATGCCTAATATTCAAAGCATTGCTGTTGTGCCAGTTGGATTATCAAAATATCGTGAGGGTTTATTTGAGTTAACTCCCTTTACTCAAGAAACAGCCTTAAAAGCAATTAACCAGATAGAACTTTTTCAAAATAAATTTCTCAGGAAATATGGGACAAGGCTTGTTTTCCCATCTGATGAACTATTCTTGATTGCTAACCGACTGATACCTAAGGCTGAGTTTTATGAAGATTATCCACAATATGAAAATGGTGTGGGTATGTTAAGATCACTTGAGGATGAATTTATAGATGCGTTGAATGCTACGGAATTTGATAATGAGAAAAGATGTATAAGTATTGCCACAGGGGTTGCTGCATATGGTTTTATAAAAGTATTAATTGGTCATGTGATGGAGAAGTGGAATAAGTTGGTGTGCAATATATATCCGATAAAAAACAAGTTTTTTGGGGAAACTATTACTGTAACTGGACTTATAACAGGACAGGACTTAATATCACAGTTGAGGGACAAACCACTAGGTAGCAGTTTGCTAATTTCATCCTCAATGTTAAGGCGTGGTAGTGATTGTTTCCTTGATGATATAAGAGTAACTGATGTTGAAAAACAGCTTAATACTAAGGTTATAGTAACTGAAAATGATGGCTATGAATTACTAGATGCGGTGCTTGGGAAAGAGTATTAGCATTATTTGAGGTATAATTTGAGAGGAGATGTTAATATGTCATTACCAGTGCTTGCTGTAGTGGGAAGACCAAATGTAGGGAAATCCACCTTATTTAATAAGTTGATAGGCCAACGATTATCTATTGTTGAGGATACTCCTGGTGTAACGAGGGATAGGATTTACAGTAAATGTGAGTGGAGAAACAGGGAATTCATGATTGTTGATACAGGGGGAATTGAGCCTAATACTGATGATGTTATTTTAACCCAAATGCGTATGCAGGCAGAGATTGCAATTGAGAGAGCAGATGTAATTGTTTTGGTATGCAATGTAAGGAGTGGCGTTACGCCTAATGATTACGCTGTAGCTGATATGCTTCAAAAGAGTGGGAAGCCTGTAATTTTATGTGTAAATAAATGTGATTCAGTTGGAGAATTACCACTTGAATTGTATGAATTTTATAATTTAGGTTTAGGTGATCCCTTCCCAGTTTCGTCCTTGCATGGCCATGGAACAGGTGATTTACTTGATGAAGTATTTGAACATTTTCCAAAGGAAATTGCAAAAGATTATTCAGATGAATACATTAGGGTTGCGGTTATAGGTAAGCCGAATGTTGGTAAGTCATCTCTTATAAATAAAATAGCAGGTGAGGAAGTTGCGATAGTTTCTGATATTGCTGGTACAACAAGAGATGCAACGGATACCGTTATCGAGAACAAATATGGTAAGTTTGTGTTTATTGATACGGCTGGAATAAGAAGAAAATCCAAAGTTAATGAAAATATAGAGAGATATAGTGTCCTAAGGGCATATATGGCTGTGGATAGAGCTGATGTTTGTATAATAATGATAGATGCTGAGGTTGGATTTACCGAACAGGATTCAAAAGTTGCTGGCTATGCACATGAACAAGGGAAAGCTTCTATTATTGCTGTTAACAAATGGGATGCAATTGAAAAGGATGGTAAAACAATGGATGAATATCGTGCAAGGCTTAAACAGGGTTTTGCATTTATGTCATATGCCCCCTTTGTTTTTATTTCTGCCAAAACAGGTACAAGAGTTGAAAAGCTATATGATATTATAAAATTTGTGAACGAGCAGAACTCCATGAGGATTTCAACAGGAATGCTTAATGATGTTTTGGCATATGCTACAACTAGGGTTCAACCACCATCGGATAAGGGTAAAAGACTCAAGGTTTATTATATAACACAGCCATCTACAAAACCACCAACTTTTGTTACATTCGTTAATAAAAAGGACTTATTTCATTTTTCTTATCAAAGGTATATTGAAAACCAAGTCCGCTCAACCTTTGGGTTAGAGGGAACACCGATTAGATTTATTGT
>JAAYSW010000109.1 GCA_012523875.1 Clostridiales bacterium | reverse complement strand
GGTATGGGTGGAGTAACTACTGCTAAGGATGCGATAGAATTAATGATGGCTGGTGCAAGTGCAGTTCAGGTTGGTACAGCTATGTTTGCAAACCCTTTCGCACCGATTGAAATTATAGATGGAATGAATGAGTACCTTGATAAGAATGGGATAGCAAGCGTAAAAGAAATTATTGGAAGTGTTAAGGCATGGTAACAAGAGTTTATTTGATACGTCATGCAGAGGCAATGGGTAATATAAACGAAACTTTTCAGGGACGTACAGATGAAAATATAACTGAAAAGGGATATAAACAGCTTGCAGAGCTTAGTAAAAGATTTAAAGAGATTTCAATTGATAAAATATACTCAAGTCCTCTAATCCGTACAAGAGAAACTGCAAAGGCTGTTAATAAGCATCATGGGATTGACATTATCTATGATGAAAGGTTAATTGAAATTAATGGTGGTGTATGGGAAGGGAAGAGTTGGGCAGATTTGCCTACTCTTTATCCAGTTGAATTTAATCTTTGGACATATGAAATGCATAAGTTTTATATAGAAGATGGCGAAACTGTAGTTGAAGTTTCGGAGAGAATGAAGAAAGCAATTGGGGAGATTGTTTCACAGAATGTTGGGAAGAATATAGCTATTGTATCACATGGTTGTGCAATTAGAACCTATTTATGCTTTGCTAGTGGGAATACACTTGATAAGCTTCAAGATATGGGTTGGTCAGATAATACTTCTGTTTCCCTTGTTGAATATGGAGCTGATTTAACTCCAAATTTGGTATATAAGAATAATTCTGATCATCTTCCACATGAGCTTTCAACATTGGCATTTTCTGATTGGCATAAATCTGTAGAAGAGTATTCGGAAGCACAAGAAGAGTGTGAGGATTTTATTAAATGAAAATAATGGCGGTTGATTTTGGCGATTCAAGAACAGGACTTGCAGTATGCGATAAAACAGAATTTTTAGCTTCACCATTATGTGTGGTGGAAGAAAAGGATTTTGATACCTGTGTGTTAAAAGTATCCGAGATAGCAAAGGAAAATGAAGTTGAGAAGATAATTGTGGGTTATCCTATGAATATGAATGGAACTATTGGCGAGAGGGCTGATAAATGCAAGATTTTTGCAGATAATCTTGCAGGGGAGATTGATGTACCAGTTGAGATGTGGGACGAAAGATGCACGACTATCTCAGCACATAATTATCTTAACCAGACAAATACAAGAGGAAAGAAACGCAAGGCAATAATTGATGCAGTTGCAGCTACTATTATCCTTGAAGGGTATTTGGAATATCGCAAGAATATTAGATAGGGTAGAACAACCTAACTATTAAAATATACGCAAAACTAATGGTGTGTCCATATTAATGAACACACCATTAGTTATAGAAAAATTAGAATGGATATATTTTCTTTTCTTTTAGATATTTAATCGAAGCAAGCTGTGCATCAATATCTTGGACTTCAACAAGAGCACTTGCCTTTATATTTTTTTGCTTAATCATATTGCTTATATCCAACCAGTCAATAAGCCCAGTCCCTATTTGAAGATGAAAGTCTTCTTTTTTTCTATTGTCATTAAAATGCAGATGCCTTATATATGGGGATAGCTCATCAATCCAATCAGAAATAGGAGTCCCCGAAAGAAAGGCATGCCCACAATCAAGGCATACACCAAACCTTTTTTCATTTTCCATAGATTTGGCTAATAATGATATCATTTTAGGTGTATAATCGAACATATTCTCAATATAAACATCGATTAATGGGAATTGCCTTATCACATCGGACCAAAACAGCCTATTATCCTCAACCCATTTAGCATAATAATTGGCTATT
This sequence comes from Clostridiales bacterium, assembly GCA_012523875.1. Lineage (GTDB taxonomy): Bacteria > Bacillota > Clostridia > Oscillospirales > Ruminococcaceae > JAAYPV01. The sequence goes on along the minus strand of JAAYSW010000109.1, from coordinate 113 downwards.
AGAAAATCAGGAATAAAGTTTGTATGAAAAATAACAGCTCTACAATTAAGAAGTGTTGCAATCTCCATGCTTTGCATTACACGCTTTATTGATACCTCACGAATTAGATTATC
>JAAYSW010000108.1 GCA_012523875.1 Clostridiales bacterium | reverse complement strand
TGTAATATTTTTTGTATCACTTTGAATATTCTCACCCTGTTGAATATTCACTGTACTTCCAACAATGCTTTCAAGTTCTGACTTTGCTATATTCACATCAATATCATTTATATATGAATATGTGAGGATTGTACCGCCCTTGAATTCAATTGAAACCTCAACTCCGAACAACGCTACAATTATTGTAATAACAATCAATACAATGGATATCCCAGTAAACATCTTACCTTTTCCAACGAAATCAATATGTTTTTTAGTTTTACTCACTATCAGCACCTCCATAAAGCTTTGGATTTCTGAAAGCTTTAAATTTAGAAAGTGAAAATAGCATTAATCTTGATGCTAATACTCCCATTATAAAGTTCAGGATAACTCCTGCTAGAAGTGTGAATCCAAATGAATAAATTGTACTATTAGTTGATACTCCGAAATACTTAAATACTATATTTAACATTTTTGCGAAGAAGCTATCTGGCGTACCGAATGCCCCCATAAGAACTGCCGCAACAATAATAACTGTTATATTACCATCAAAAATTGAGGTGAAAGCTCTATCATAACCAAGCTTTAGTGCATTGTCAAGGGGTTTGCCAGTATTAATCTCCTCTTTAATTCTCTCAGCAGTAATTACATTTGCGTCAACACCCATACCTATTGAAAGAATAATACCCGCAATACCTGGTATTGTTAATGTTGAACTAGGCATAAACCCAAAATATCCAGAAACAATAGCTAATGTACCCGCAACCTGTCCTAATAAAGTGATTATAGATATAAATCCAGGTAATTTATAAGTAGCAAACATGAAAATTGCTATAAGGCAGAAAGCGATAATTCCACCTAAAACCATGGAATCAAGTGCACCTTCACCCATTGTAGGTGAAATTGTTTTAAAGCTTGTAGTTTCAAGTTTAAATGGCAATGCACCCGAATTAATCTTATCCGCAAGTGCTTTCGCCTCTGTGCTTGAGAAATTCCCACTTATTACAGCCTCGCCATTAGTAATAGCTTCATTTACTGTTGCAGATGAAATACTTGTATCATCCATCCAAATAGAGATTATACCCCTAGTTGGATAAAGCCTTGTAGTAGCCTCACCAAACTTTGTTTTCCCCTCTTCTGTAAGTTTTAATGAAACAACATTTATTAATGTACCGTTTTCATCACGCTGTGGAATGGAAAGTGCACTTACAACATCCGCACCCGACAATACAACATCTCCTGTAATTTCAGTTCCCTCAATAAATCTAAGTGAAGCAGTTTCTCCTAATTCCTTTACAGCCCTTTCAGGATCAAAATCCTTCTCATCAGCCTTCCAAGGAAAACGCACTATTAAATTATCTTTCTTATAATCAACATAACTTTCATAATCGCTTATATTAAGTTTAGATAATCTTAGCTTAATAACTTCCATAGCAGAATCGAGTTCAGCATCTGTAGCATCAATACCGCTATCTGGTGAGAACGAAACGTCAACACCACCCCTTATGTCAATACCCAAACGAATATCATGAAGCCCCTTGATGTGAGTCGTCTTTATATCTCCGTACTGTGTTGCAAAACCAGCATAAACAGAATAAGCAAAAAGCAAAATAATTCCAAGTACTATAAAAAAAACGGGCTTTTTTACTTTTTTCACATTCAAACCTCCTTCTTTTTTATGTCAGCAATGTCCTTTATATAGTCTTTCCTCACACATAATAAACATAGCTAATCCATTTTAAAAATGAATATATAATGACAATCAAGTAATATTATATTCCAAAGCATGCCCAAAGTCAAGCAAAATTTATAATTTTTTCTCTTATTATTAAAGTTTTTTGACCATTCAGCCAACTAATTTTTCATTTCAACCTTCTCATTAAGAATATCCTTATTATTCTCAATCATTGGCTTAATATATTCCTCAATATATTCCTCAACCTGCTCCTCACTTCTTCCAGTAAAACTTTCAGGTTTTAAAATTTCATCAAGTTCTTCTCTAGTAATTTTGAATAAATCATCAGCGAGAATCCTCTCACATAAATCATTTTCAAGCCCTTTTTCTTTGACTTCTCTACCCGCTTCTATGGAGTATTGACGAATCCTCTCATGTAATTCTTGTCTATCGCCACCTTTTTTTACAGCACTCATCATAATATTTTCAGTAGCCATAAACGGAAGCTCACGCATTAGTCTTTGGCGTATCATTTCAGGGTAAACAACAAGTCCACTTGTTACATTAATCATAAGGTTTAGGATGGAATCAACCCCCAAAAATGCCTCCGCAACGGAAATCCTCTTATTCGCTGAGTCATCAAGCGTTCTCTCGAACCATTGTGTACCAGCTGTAAATGCAGGATTTAAGCTGTCAATCATTACATACCTTGCTAGAGAAGTAATTCGCTCACTCCTCATAGGATTTCTCTTATAAGCCATAGCAGATGAACCAATTTGATTCTTTTCAAATGGTTCTTCCATCTCCTTAAAGCTCTGCAAAAGCCTTATATCATTTGAAAATTTACTACATGATTGAGCAATTCCACTAAGCGTACTAAGAATTTGAGAATCAACCTTTCTTGAATAAGTTTGTCCAGAAACAGGAACAACCTTATCGAATCCCATTTCTTCGGCAATAAGTCTTTCTAGTTCTTTTATCTTGCTAGAATCGCCCTCAAAAAGCTCAACAAAAGATGCCTGTGTGCCAGTTGTACCCTTTGAGCCTAAAAATTGCAAATTAGCTAATCTATGCTCAACTTCTTCTAAATCCATGAGTAATTCATTCATCCACAGGGTAGCACGTTTTCCAACAGTAGTTAATTGTGCAGGCTGTAAATGAGTATAAGCAAGTGCTGGCAAAGCTTTATATTCCATGGCAAATTCTGATAATTGTGCTATAACATTTATCAATTTTCTTCTTACAACCTTTAAAGCATCACGCATAACTATAATGTCGGTATTATCGCCAACATAACATGAAGTTGCACCAAGATGAATTATACCTCTAGCATCAGGGCATACCTCACCATATGCATAGACATGTGCCATAACATCATGGCGAACAAGTTTTTCACGTTCATCAGCAACCTCGTAATTAATATTATCAATATTTGATTCAAGCTGTTCTACTTGTTTTTGAGTGATGGGCAAACCTAGTTTCATTTCAGCCCTAGCAAGAGCAACCCAAAGCTTTCTCCAGGTAGTAAACTTTTTGTTTGCTGAAAAGATAAATTGCATTTCTTCACTGGCGTACCTAGTACAGAAGGGACTTTCGTAGCTGTTTTTCATATTTAATTAAACTCCTTAACCCAAAATAATAATATTATTTAATTTTATCATATTCTAATTAAAACTTCAAGTATATATAATTGTTTTTTCTTATACAATC
>JAAYSW010000107.1 GCA_012523875.1 Clostridiales bacterium | reverse complement strand
TCAGTAACAATTATAACCTTATTTCCTCATTTAGTCAACAACTAATAATGACTTATATTTGTCTTTTATATGTCTAAAGAGTTAATTCCCATATTATTTTACTTATATTATATTAGTATATCTATAATGACTGGTTGATTATGTATGCTTCTAACTTTTATTTTTTGCATAACCACATTAAGCCAATCCCATCAATTCGGGTTTTTCCTCTAATCATGAAAACCTCATAAAAAAGCTGTAGACATGATATAAAATTTATGCTATACTATTATTGAAGATGATTATTAAAAGAAAGGAAATTAAAACATGATCCACGAAAAGTCATGTGGTGCTATTGTTTACCGCAAATCACACGGAAACATTGAAATATTACTGATAAAACACGTAAATAGCGGGCATTGGTCATTCCCAAAAGGTCATATGGAGGGCAACGAAACTGAGATTGAAACTGCTTTGCGTGAGATTAAGGAAGAAACAAATATAGATGTTATTATAGACCCTACCTTTAGGGAAACTGTTTCATATTCACCTAAAAAGGACACCCAAAAGGTTGTTGTTTATTTCCTAGCTAAAGCAAAAAACTTTGAGTATATTCCTCAAGAAGAGGAGATTGCAGAAATTCGCTGGATTGAAATAAGCCATGCAATTTCAGTTCTTACCTATGAAAACGATAAAACCATTGTAAGTAAAGCAAGGACTGCTATTAGAGAAAAAGAATAGGAAAACAAGGGCATATCAATCTGCCCTTGTTTTTTAATGTTTTAAGCTGTATTAAACTCTAGTTACTCATACCTATTTAGTGGTATCCCATCCTTTAATTAGTTTCAGTTAGTATCCTGTTCTGCTTTCCTTATATTAAAATATATTGTTTGGATATGGCATTTCACTCTTATAAAACCATTCTAACATTTCCTTTACGCTTTCAAATTCTGCATTAAGTTCATCATTATCTTCCTCAATATATGGTTTTATCCTTGCAAATGATGCATTAATATTTCCTATCTTATCGCTTCTTACAAGAAAATGTGATCTATTTCGTAGTTTATCCCAATAATCTATTAGCTTATCAGCCTCAATAAGAGCCTCCTCCTGTTTACCCTCCTCCATCAACTTTTGTGTATCCTCTAGCATTACTAATAACTCGCTATATTTATTCTGAATTGTATAGGTGGAAAGAATGCTCCCTAAGATAATTAGAGTGATTATTGCTATACAAATTTTAATTCTTGCCAATGCTTTTTGCCCTCTCTACTAAATTATAATTCCCCTTATCGTCGCTAGTAAGGAGAAAAACATCGCCTATCTCTATTTTCTTTTTGCTTAGGATTTTATCAAGCCATTTTCTATTCATCCCTGATGAATCAAGCCCGCTCTGTATTAACACCCCATCTGATATTATTATATCCGGTGGATTTTTTGATTCCCCTTTAATCCCCATATCTCCATTTGTTACATTCTGACTTTCAAATCTCTCATAAATAGATATATCACCAGTTGTTTCAACAATTGCAAATTGCACTTCCGAAGCATCAAAAATATCGTTAATTCTCAAGGCTGTCATAAGGTCATCAATAGAAAATCTCAAATCCTTCATCACCTGTTGGTCAATCTTACCGTCTTTGATAATAATTTTTGGCGAACCTGACATTGCTTTTCTTAATCTCTTGGATTTAAGGGTTGCCCATGAAAAAAGCACATCGAAACATACTAAGGATAAGATTGGTACTGCCCCTATTACAAGAGGTGTATCTAAATCCTCCATAGGAAGTGTAGCAATATTTGAAATTAATATTGTTATAACTAGTTCAGTGGGTTGTAGCTCTCCAATTTGTCTTTTGCCCATTAGCCTTACCGAAAAGATTACAAGTATATATAGGATTAGCGAACGGATAAAAGTAATTATCATAAATTTCCCTCATTAAAAATTAGTCCTTATTAAAGCTTATAAGTTTAATTATTAACTAATTTCAAGTATTTATTCAAGAATAAATTCTATCACAAACCAATAACTTCAATATACTAATAAATAATGAATTATTTTCTCCCCCTTTCAACCATTTTAGTCATAATATTTTATAATATGAAGCTTTGCAACAAAATTCTATTTCCAGCATAGTATAGGATAGGGCTTTTATTATGCTTTTAATATATAGGAGATTTTAAATAAAGGAAATAAAATGCCTAATTCTACATTATTAAGTTAGGAGGTAAATATATGATTTCTAATTATAATTGCAATTGTCCTAATTGTGCTAGGGCAAGAGCTACTAATGATACGCAATCAAATCAAAGGCAACAGAACAATCTAAATCATTTTGATAGATGTAGACCCAATCAACCATCATGTCCGCCATGCCCACCCTGTCCGCCCATCCCACAGTGCCTGTGTTTTTTTACAGGTCCAACAGGTCCAACAGGGCAAATGGGTGCAACAGGTCCCACAGGTCCTACGGGGCAAATGGGTCCAACAGGTCCAACGGGTCCTATTGGTGATACTGGTCCTGTACAGCAATTACGAGGGATACAAGTTCAACTTACCAATGCTGGAAACACCTTTGTTAATACAAATGAGCCCGTAGTTTTTAACAATGTAGAAGATGATCAAAGTGTAAACGTTAATTATAACGCATTGACGGGTGAATTCACAATCAACGAACCTGGCAACTACTATGTGTCATGGTGGGTTGCTACCGATGGTGCAGGTCCTTCACTTACAATCACTTTTGCAGTGGAAGTAAACGGAAGCCTTAATATTCTCGGTGCATCTCCGATAGTTACGGGGCAGGTTGTAGGCAATGCATTTGTAACGGTGGGTGCTATTCCTGCTACAATAAGGCTTGTGAATTTAACACCCGATAATACAATGTTTGCAAATACTAATGTCCAAGCAAATATGGTAATCACAGAGATATCTGGTTAATTAAAACCTATATTCAGTATTAAATTTGTTTTAAGCTGAATAAAGCAATAGTTTGAAATTTTACATTCAAACTATTGCTACATAATGCGGTATTCTATTTAGAATTGTTAAATCTATTTATCATCCCTTTCCCAGAATGATTAAATATACTTATGTATAAAAATGCAAAAATTCACCGTAAACGATGGATTAATTTTTATTCTAAATCTTTGCATACTAATATTGGGCAAAACGAGAGAATTTAACTCTATCTACCACGCCTTGAAGAACCCTTACGCTTATTATCAAGATTTCTTTTTAATTCACCCATTTTTTCTTCACTATTCTGTTTAAACTTACTAAGCATATCTTCAAAACTCATTTCACTTATAGGAGGTTGCTTTTTTGGCTCCCAAACATTTGGGCAAAGGCGTCTATTCCTATCATTATCAGAACGATAATTATTTCCACCACCCGTGGAATTCTCACCATGTCGGTTATTCCTTCCACCTAAGTTAGTTTTTTCAGAATTACCCTCAACATTTGGGTCTTCAGCCTTCTTTATGGACAAGCTAATTTTACCTGCCTCATTAACACCGATAATTTTAACCCTAACCGTTTGATTTTCTGTCAGATGGTCCTTAATGTCATTAACATAAGAATTGGCAATCTCTGAGATATGAACCATACCTGTTGTATTCTTATCAATCTCAACAAATGCCCCGTAAGATGTAATCCCCTTAACTACCCCATCATAAATCTTTCCCACTTCAAATTGCATAAAGTAAAAGTTATCCTCCTAAAATTAATTTCTTGAAATATCATAAAATCTGCGTTCTCTGGGTATGCCATAATTAAATTCTGGATTTTCAGTTGCATATTTCTCCATATATGTATTTATGTCATCATTATCAATTATCCTTTGATATTCGATATTTTCCGCCTCAAGCTCCTCAGTTTGTTGTTTAATTGACTGTAATTCCTTGTTCTTTTCTAAGACTGTAGCTTTGCTAGAAATAATAGAAGCCACACAGAAAATAATCATAGCAATAACAGCACCCGTTGTCATAATTGAAAACAGGCCCCTACGTTTCTTATTCTTAGGTTTTACAACTTTCCTACTCAACTGATTCACTTTCCTTCGCATTTTTTATATTAATGATTATCATTATACAACATATAATAAAATCTATCAAGTCTAATTTAATTATTTAACACAAATTTAATTTTTTTTGAACCTTTCCACAAATTTTACTTTAATTTTTGCACATATAAGTGAATTTTGCTTCACTATTGGGGAAAAGGCTTTGCCAATTACCTTATGTATAAATAGGGTTATATTTCTTATTACTGTTAAAACCAAATTTCCTATTGAAAAAAAATAAACTGTGAACCCTAAAAAATTTCCAACAACATAAAAAAATCTAAACTCTCCCCTTGAAGCAACAATGGAGAAGCACATCACAAATGATGCATATAAAAACATAAATATTATGTCTTCTAATGCAACCATAATTTTATTATGCGGTATTATCGCTCTTAATACACGAAAAATATCAAACACTATCCCAATGGGAATTCCTAAAAGGCATGACAGTAAGAAAAGCCGAGTCTGCTCCGTTGCTGTAAAAAAAGTTTCAAGCTCCATATTCCCTCCTGTACCTTTCTATCTGAATAGCTTTCCTAAAAATGAAATCGGTCCTTTTTTATCTTTATCACCGTAAGAAAGTGACCATATATCGCCCTCTATCGACATTTCGCCTGTTTCTACACTCATAGAATTAATATGAAGATTCCTGCCCTGTATCACAAGTTCCCCCATTTGCGTATATAGTAGTATCGTTTTATCATCAAAATTATCAACATCGGTTACCCCTGAAATTGAAAGAGTTTTCCTATTCTCCATTATTACATTATGTAATACTCGTGTTATTTTTTCTTCTGCCATAATTATTTCTCCTTTTTTATTTATTATATGCCCGCTGCAGAAAAAAAGAACAAGCCCTCAAAGTATTATTTCGTTTTACATTGACTTTACATTTTATTCATACCTTTTGGGTATACTAATTTAAAATCACTCTACATCAAATTTTTATAACTAATTGAAAATTAAGTTTATAATTTTTTCTAAAACCCTTGATTTTATAAATCAACTATGATATACTATATAGGATTAATTAATCTGTCGAAAGGGGAAAACTATATAATGGGTACAATAGAAATAATTATAGGCGTTGGTTTATTGCTTGTTTGTGTTTTATTAATCATTTTCTGCCTGTTGCAAGACCAAAAAACTCAGCAAAATATGACCTCAGCTATAACTGGTGGAAGTAATGATTCATTCTATGGTAAAAATACAGGACGCACAAAGGAAGCTGCTCTTAATAAAATTACTAAAATTTTAGCAGGCTTGTTTTTTATCGCTACTATCGTGGTAAACCTAATTCCTAATTTAATTAACAAATAGTATTTTAAATGAAAATGAAAGGTAAGAGTGGAAAATTTATTCCTATCTCTTGCCTTTTTTACTTTTACAGCTTTTACATAGATAAATTCGGAGGTAAATGATGAACGAATCCAAATATAGTGTAGAAAAATATAAAAATAAAATTATGACCTTTTTAAATCAAGGGAGAAAAAAACCAATGCCAAGGAAAGAACTTGCTACTAAGTGTAGGAGCAGTAAAGGTGGCGATAATTTCTGTATTGCTCTTGATGAGCTTTTTACTAATGGGCTTGTTTTTGAGCGTAAGAGAGGCTTGGTTTCATGTGAGAGGTTTGGGTATTTCACTGCTACTATTACAAGGCTTAATAAAACCTATGGCTTTGCTAAAAAAACAGATGATAATACTGAAGTTTTTATTCCTGGGAAATTTCTTATGGGTGCAATGCCAGGGGATATAGTTTTAATTTCACTTATTGAATCAAGAAGTGGTTCCCCTGAGGGTGAGGTTATTGCAATCCTAGAAGAAAATTTATCACGGATGACGGGTACAGTTGTTCAAGAATCTGGTTCGTATTATATAATTCCTGATACTATGGCTAAGAGTCATATTAGGCTTGATTGTTTTGATAATGTGCCTTTTGAAATAGGCGATAAAGTTCTCGCAGAAATTATAACAAGGGGTAGTCGTCACTCTGAACATAGAGCAAGAATTATTTTGACATTTGGTAGTGCTGAAAATGCTGTTTCATGTGCTAATTCAATTCTCACTATTAATGGCATAGAAATTGAATTTCCTTTTAAAGCTATTAAAGAAGCAAAAAAGATTTCAAATGCTGGGATACAGGATTTTGAATATAATAATAGGGAAGATTTGCGTGGAGAATGCATTTTTACAATTGATAGTGAAGAGGCTAAGGATTTAGATGACGCTATTTCTATAACTAAGCATAAGAATTATTATGAACTTGGTGTTCATATTGCCGATGTTTCCTATTATGTTAAGGGGAACTCCGCTCTTGACAAGGAGGCTCTATGTCGTGGAACAAGTGTTTATTATGCAAATAAAGTTGTTCCAATGCTCCCGAAAGAACTCTCAAATGGGATTTGTTCACTTAATCCTAATGAGGACAGGCTTACATTTTCTGTTTTTCTCAAGGTTGATTTGGAGGGAAATCTTACGAATTATACCTTTAAGAAAACTATTATTAATTCTAAGATAAAAGGCGTTTATGCCGAAATTAATACAATTCTTTCTGGCGATGCAACTCCTGAAATCCTCGAAAAGTATGCCCATGTTAAAAATGATTTACTATTGATGAATGAACTTGCGGACCTTCTTATTACCTGTAAAAAAAGGCGTGGTGCTCCGCAAATTGAAACTGCTGAAAGCAAGTTAATTATTGATGAAAATGATGTTTGTATTGGTGTTGCTCCTAGGACTAGGGGTAAGAGTGAAATGATAATTGAAGAATTTATGCTACTTGCTAATGAGGCTGCTGCAAATTATGCACGCATAAAGGAAGTGCCTTTTGTTTATAGAATTCATGAGGAACCTAATCTTGAAAAGACTGAGAAACTTAAAGAGATATTACAAAAAATAGGAGTTTCATATCCTATTGTGGACAGTTTTAAGCCTGCACATCTTGCACAAATCCTTGATAACGCAAGGGAAAGCCCTATGTTCCCTGTGATAAACACCATTGTTTTACGCTCAATGGCAAAGGCAAAATATGCTCCTGAACCTATTGGACATTTTGGACTTGCATTGGCTGATTATGCCCACTTTACGTCGCCTATAAGACGTTATCCTGACCTTTCTATCCATAGAATACTGAGCGATACTATAATGGGCTATGATGCAAAATGGCTCGAAAAAAGATATTCTACTTTTGCTGCTAATTCCTCCGAGAAATCCTCTCATGCTGAGGTTACTGCAATGAATGTTGAACGTGACTGCGAGGATTGTTACAAGGCTGAATATATGCAAAAGCATATTGGTGAAGAATTTGATGGCATGATTTCAAGCGTTGTTGAATTTGGTATCTATGTAATGCTTGATAATACTGTAGAGGGGCTTATTCATATCAATTCCTTTCCATCGGGCAACTACTCCTATGATGGTTTTATGTCAATTACTGAACAGCTTTCTAATAAAAAATATACTCTTGGGGATAAAGTTAGAATAAAATGTGTGAAAGCTACTGTTTCAACTGGTGATATTGATTTTGTTTTTGCTGACGGAAGTGATTTGCAAACCGAGGACTAATTGTTAACTTTTTGTAAACATTCTTGCAACAATTTCTTCTATATGTTATGCTTATAATTGTAAAACAAATAGAAAGAGGT
>JAAYSW010000106.1 GCA_012523875.1 Clostridiales bacterium | reverse complement strand
TGAACGAGGTCTTTAAGCGTCTTAAATCACGTGGAAAGCTTAATGAATCTGATGTTAAGGAAGCTATGCGTGAAGTTAGGCTTGCTCTTTTAGAGGCTGATGTTAGCTATAAGGTTGTTAAAGACTTTGTTGCGAAAGTGTCTGAAAGATCTGTTGGTGAGGAGGTTTTAGCTAGTCTTACTCCAGCACAACAGGTTATTAAAATTGTAAATGAAGAGCTTTGTTCACTTATGGGTGAATCGAATGCTAAGATAAATATGCCCTCAAAACCACCTTGTATTATTATGATGTGTGGGCTTCAGGGTTCAGGTAAAACAACCCATGCCGCAAAGCTTGCAAAGTTTTTTAAGAAACAAGGACATAGACCTTTATTGGTTGCTTGCGATATTTATCGACCTGCTGCGATTAATCAACTAAAGGTTGTCGGCGAAAAGGCTGATGTTAAGGTTTTTGAAATGGGACAGATTGACCCTGTTATAATAGCGACACAAGCTGTAAAACATGCTAAGGATTATGGCAATGATATTGTTATTTTGGATACTGCTGGACGTTTGCATATAGACGAGGAGCTTATGAATGAGCTGAAAAATATTAAGGATAAAACAGAGCCAAATGAAATTATTCTTGTTGTTGATGCTATGACGGGACAGGATGCTGTTAATGTTGCGGAATCTTTTGATAATGCTTTAGGAATTAATGGCGTATTGATGTCAAAGCTTGATTCGGATACAAGGGGCGGTGCGGCATTATCCGTACTTGCTGTTACTGGTAAGCCGATAAAATTTGTTGGTACGGGTGAAAAGCTTGATGATTTTGAACAATTCCACCCTGAACGTATGGCATCAAGGATTCTTGGCATGGGCGATGTAATGAGCCTTATTGAGAAAGCTGAAACAACAATTAGCAAAAAAGATGCTGAAAAGCTTACAAAAAAGCTTGAACAGAATAAATTTGATATGAATGATCTTCTTGAGCAAATGCAACAAATTCAGAAGATGGGCTCACTTAAACAGATTGTTTCAATGTTACCAGGTGTTGGTGATAAAATTAATGATATAGATGTTGATGATAAGCAAATGCTAAGGATACAGGCAATAATCACCTCTATGACAAAGGCTGAAAGAGAAAAACCCTCTATAATAAACCCAAAACGTAAACGTAGAATCGCAGCTGGAAGTGGGACAAAGGTTGAAGATGTAAACAGGCTTTTGAAGCAGTTTGAGCAGATGCAAAAGCTTATGAAACAATTTGGTGGAAAAGGCAAAAAGGGTAAGATGGCTAGAATGGCTAAAAGACGCTTTGCAGGAATGAATTTTGATGGGGGCGGCGGTTTCCCACCGATGTAGATTTTTTAATGAAAGGTAATGCAAATATCTATTTAGAGAATCGACATAAGGGTTATTTTAACACTTATACAATTAGTCCGTTGTTTATTGATAATTAATTTATCATATTTATTAATTATAATATGTAGTTAAGTTTTGGTTTTATCCGCAAGGTTAAAATAGATATGAATTCGTGGAGGTGAATATATATGGCAGTTAAAATCAGATTGAGAAGAATGGGTGCTAAGAAAGCTCCTTTTTATCGTATAGTTGTTGCTGATTCAAGTAGCCCTAGGGATGGTAGGTTCATAGAAGAAATTGGTTACTATGACCCAACTAAAGAGCCATCACTTATCAAAGTTGATGAGGAAAAGGCTAAAAAGTGGATATCTACTGGTGCCCAGCCAACAGAAACAGTTAAGAAGATTCTTAAAACTAGTGGTGTAATCTAGTTTTTATGCAGTTCTATGTAGGGTGCTTGAATTAAGGCTAGCTTTAATTCCCCCTACTTTTACTCATAGCTTTTATGGAGGAAATTACTATGAAAGAGTTATTATATTCAATCGTTGAGGGACTTGTTGAAAACAAAGCAGATATCTGTATCACTGAAGATGCTCCTAATGAGGATGGTGTTGTAGTAATACATTTAAATGTTGCTAAAGAGGATATGGGTAGAGTTATCGGTAAGCAAGGAAGAATTGCTAAGGCTGTTCGTACCATTATGCGTGCTGGAGCAACGAGAAAAAACCTCAAGGTAATGGTTGAAATTGAGGAAGCGTAGATTGACTTATAGAATTAATAGACAATATTCGTGGAGGTTTGGGCTAAAGGCATTGAATACTTCAATGAATTGCTAATTAACAAGGTATCACTATTTAGGTGACACCTTGTTTTTGTTTTGAGCGAGCTGTTTTCTAGTGACAAACTGTATCTAAAATTAAAGTTTTTGGACAAGCTTTTTTCAAAAAGCTTGTCCCTTGACCTTTCTCCCCTGACCTAGCAATCGTATTTACGTACCCTTAGAGGGATTTGCAACTTGTCTGCGATTTTTTGTGCTAGGTTTATTTCGCTAGTTGGGATAACATCAACGACTGTAAATATGACTTTGGGTATATATGCTTTACAATCTACTGCAAAATCCTGAACGGCTTTAAAAGCATTTTGCTTGAATTTTGGATTTGTTACTCTAAGATATTCTTGCTCAGTACCTGCATTGAGGCTTATGGAGATAATATCCACCAAATTCTCAAGCAGATGTGCAGTGGGTTTTTCATTAATTAAATCGGATAAACCATTTGTATTAACTCTTATAGGTGGCGAATTCCTCTTACGCAGATATTTACACACCTCGGTAAGAGTATCAAGTCTTTCTAATGGTTCACCAAACCCACAAAACACAATTTCCTTATATTTATTTAGATTAACCTTGTCTAGTGCCTCATAAATTTCTTCAAGCGATGGCTCATGTTCAAGCCATAATGGCTCAGAACCATAGGCATTATCACCATTCTTTCTTATGCAAAACTCACAATTGCATGGACATTTATTTGTAATATTCAAATATAAACTATCGCCAATCTCATACTGAATAGTCATATTAACCTGCTCCTCTCATAGAAAAATGAGGGCATTCTTTTAAAAAATGCCCTCACTTAATTTTACTTTAACCTTTGCTATTTCTTAGTTTTAACCTTTTTATTATCATAAATATAGATTAACACAACACATCCAACACCAAGAATTGCAAGAATTAAGCCCGGTACAAAGCCCTTAGGCACAAATGTCATCTTAATATCATGGGTTCCTGCTGGAAGCCTTACCCCTATCATTGCGTCTGCGATAATAACTGGCTCCACCTTCTTACCATCAACCTTAATAGTCCAACCTGGCTCATAAGGAATAGATGTCATCATAACCTGTCCGTTACCAGCATCAATTGTACCCTCAATTTTTGTTGTGCTCCAGTCAGTCAGATTAAGCTGTTGAGCCTTGATTGAATCCATAGCATCATTATATTTTTCTACATCTAAATAATAGAAATATGGCTCAGAAATTATAGTATAATCATCCTTACCCACAGTGAGCCTTACTGCAACTTCCTGTCCTGGTTCAAAATTACCTATCTTCAAAACCGTATAATCATGTCCTTCAAAATAATTCCCAAGGTCTGTGAATTGCCCTGTGGTAAATTCCCCTTTATCGTTCTTTTGCGTACTCACCCATACCCTTACCTTCTTTTGGTTTTTAGTATACAAATACATATAAACAGGGTCTTTAGATTCAGTGTAGAAATGATATTCAACTGTTGGATCTCCAGATTTTTCTGCTGTATATTTAATTTGATCACCGTATGCACTTTGAGTAACATTTCTAAGCGTTGGTGAGCCGTTTAATTGCAATTCCTTATAGTAACTATTATCAAAATCACCCGTAATTGCACCAAGAAGATTGTTTTGGTTTTCAAAAGGGTTTTTAGGCAAAAGCTTTCCAATCTGCAAAACATCATCATTCGCCATATATGCTATAGCAAGAGCATTAGGGTTTTGATAAGCTGTTATAGTTTCCTTTACAGATTGTCCATCCTTATTCTTGATTTGATATTCATAAAGTGGCTCATATAGCTCGCTAACCTTTTCCTTACCTGACTTCTCCTTATCAAGTACATACTTAATACCAAGCAATGAGTCGGCTACAGGAGTTGCTCCTGTATAACGTGAGTCGAAGCTACTAGCGTCATATCCTAGGGCATCAATAAAATTAAGTGCCTTTGAATTCATAACTGATGATGAATGTGAAATACCTTTCAATCTCAAGGCAAGAGCATCATTTGATGTTCTGAAATAAGTTTTATCCGCTCTATACAGTGAATCATCATTTTTCTCAATACCCTTAACAACTTCACGCCCTGCATTTATTATTTCATAATAGGATGAATGTTTACTATATGTTACATCATCATTAATATCTTTAAATGTCTGGTTAGCATTAATAACAAGTTCAATACCCACTATTAATAAAATTGCAACTGGGATAACCTTGCTTCGAGGATTTTCCCTAATAACGTTAATAAAGGCTGCAAATATTACAATGCAAGCTATAGCAAACCATATTGAACCCATGCTATCTAAATAATCATATTGTTGTTTATCAATATATAATAAATATATAATTATTCCAAATACAGAACCACCAATCGCTTTTTTACTGATTCCCTCAATGTTTTCAAAGGCAGTCGCAGCCATTGTAAGTATTACAAATGAGAATAGGAATGAGTATCTATATGGTAGCCAGTTTGGAACTTGAAATCCATGCCAAGCCATATCTAGTGGTTTAATATACATACTGAAGAACAGTGCTACTGCAAGAAGGGATTTGCCCACCTTTTCCCTTGTAGATATCTTTGTGTTCATATAGAATAATGGTAGCATCAATATAGTTAGAATTCCCGCATAAATTGATGGCATACCCTCATTTCTCACCGTATCATAGCTTGATGGTAACAACTTTGGGAAGAAGTCTGCCGCCGTAAACTGAAGTTTAAATGAGAAATCAGGTGTTGTAAAATCAAATTTACCTAATTTCAATGAATAGTATACAGGCAAAAGCATTACTGCCGCACACATTAGCGAAATAGCTGTATATACCCCAAACTTTACAAACACGCTAAAGATATCATAAATATTACGTTTTAATTTAGTTGAGCCAAAGAAAACATAGTATAGGAAATATAGGAATGTAAAGGCTCCTACCATATATCCTATATAGAAATTAGCCACAAACATTAGTGCAAGTGGTATAATATAGTTTATCTTTTTCTTTGTATCAACAATATATTCTACACCTAGCATTATTAATGGTAAAAATACAAGACCATCAATCCACATAGGGTCCATAAGTTGCGTAACTGCGTATCCCATTAACGCATACATTGTTGAGAATATTATCGCATTAATAGGTCTTGCATCTTTACTTTTCTGCATAAACAAGCAAAATGTAACGCCTGATGCACCGACTTTACATAGTTGCATAATAAGCACGCTGCCTAAAATCATTGTTCGTGGCAATAGCATAACAATTAAAGTGAATGGACTAGCAAGGTAATATCCGATTATACCCATATATTCACCGGAAAGATTCCTTGACCAGTTATAGAAAATGCTTCCGTCCCCCCAGAATGCATCCCTCAATGCCTCAAAATAGTAAATGTACTGCCCATTAAGGTCTAGCACAAGAACTGAGTTATCCCCAAAAGGATAAACTTCAAACATTGCATAGGCGATGTAAGTTATAATTGCTGGAATAAAAAATGCTAAGATATAAAATCTGTTTTTATATGCCCAATCTTTAAAGCCTTTTGATGTGGAATCCAGTGAAACCTTGGGCAGTTTTTTCTTTTGTTCGTTTGTCTTGACTGAATCAGCCATTTTTCTACCTCCTTATTTTTAATGAATAACATACACGATATATTATACTATATCTTAAAAGCATTGACAAGGGGCTATTAAGTATTTTATCCGTTTTGTCATAATTTTTACTAATACTTTGCCCATCCCCTATAAATTCCTCGATAAAACATAAATTGTTTTTAAAAACGTCCCCTATAATATAAATTTGACAGCAAAAGTAATATTGAATATTATAAATTACTATGTTATAATGTTTATTATTATGAGTTTGAAAGGATTGCGATTTTATGTCCACTAAAGAAAAAGTGTTGCATGAATTAGAAAATAGAAAAGGGGAGTTTATCTCTGGCACTTCCTTAGCAAAAAAATTCAATGTTTCAAGAAATGCTATATGGAAAGCTATTAAGTCGCTCGAAAGCTTAGGCTATGAAATTGACGCCATTACAAATAAAGGATATAAGTTATCGGAGGATTCCGATAAAATTAGTGCTGGTCTTATAGGTTCTATGCTCAATACATCATATATAGGTAGGGAAATAGAAATTCTCCAGAGTGTAGATTCTACAAATACTTATGCAAAGAAAATTGCAAAAAAAAATGCTGTTAAGCAAGGTTATACCATCATTTCTGAAACTCAAACTGAGGGAAAAGGTCGCATGGGTAGAAGCTTTGAATCACCTGCTAATACTGGAATATATATGTCCATTATCTTGCGTCCGACTTTTAATATAGAATTAACCCAACTCTTGACCTCATGCGTTGCAACTGCTGTTGCCAATGCTGTGGACAGGCTTTATGGTACGGATACAAAAATAAAATGGGTTAATGATTTGTTTTTGAATGGAAAAAAGTACTGTGGCATACTAACTGAAGCATCAATTAGCTTTGAATTAGGTCAACTCGAATATGCTATTATCGGTATTGGCATAAATGTTAAAAGCTTGAAAAATAGTCTTTCTCCTGAAATTTTAGAAATTGCTACATCAATTGAAGATGAGTGCAACTCTAACGTCACAAGAAATATTCTTATCGCTGAAGTTCTAAATAACCTTGAGGAATATATTGAAAATATCGAAAGCAGACAATTCATGACCGAATACCGTAGTCGTTCCTTTATCATTGGCGAAACTGTTGTAATTACTTCTAACGGAGAAACAAAACAAGCCCTCGCCATCAATATTGATGATAATGCTGGGCTTGTAGTCCAATTTAGTGACGGTACAACCGAAATCCTTAATTCAGGTGAGGCTAGAATTGTTAAGGCTTAGTTTACCGTTATGTCTTACGGCATGAGGTTGCCACCTCAAACTCCGCTAAGCTTTTTGAAAAAAGCTTAACCAAAAACTTTTAATTTTGTGTAGCAGTTTATCTCTAACCTACTACTATTCTGTATCCGTCTATTTTCTTTACTTTTTTCGCTACATCAGGATTAGTCGGTACATAATCTCCATTTAAAACATATATGGT
>JAAYSW010000017.1 GCA_012523875.1 Clostridiales bacterium | reverse complement strand
CCTTGTCTTTGAGCTTTTGTTCCAAGGCAAATCAAGACAAGTATCCAAGTAATTCCTAATTACATATGATTCTTGTGATGTTGGTGGCATTTTAGTAAGACGCTCTGCTTCTTTCATAAGTTTTTTAGTGTTTTCATCCGAGAGCTTCAACGCATTAATTTTTCTGAAGTATTCACCAAGCTCATCCTGTTCCCCATCATCTTGTTCGCCAAGATGGGAGGATATCACTCTCATCTGCTCACGCAAATAATACTCCCTCTGTCCACGGTTAATATTATCCTTAACTTGCTCTTGTATTTGAGTTTCTAACTCTAATACATCAACTTCCTTTACTAGAAATCCATAGAGCATACTTAATTTTATAAGAATATCTTCCTCTTCAAGTAGCGATTGTAAATCCGTGTAATGCAGGTTTATATTATAAGCTATACTTTCAAATAATTTGTTTGGGTCGTCCTGTCCCATTACAGCATCTATCAATTCCCTAGGCATTCTAGGAATTAAGAAGCTATATCTATCAAAAACATCTTTTATCGAACGGATAATAGCTAGCATTTCTACCTCATCAGCATCCGTATTATCGCTACCTGGGATTTCTTCTACCTGTGTTTTTAAATATTTACCAGTGTTGTCAAAATCAGTAACCTCCGCTTTATATATGCCCTCAACGAGTACCCTTAAAATATTATCAGGGGTTTTCAAGGTCTGTCTAATTTCTGCTACTACTCCTATTTCATAAACATCTTCTCTATCTGGGTCCTCTACAAAAACATCCTTTTGAGTAACAAGAAAAACTTTCCTATCTCCCTTAATAGCCTGTTCGACAGCCTTCGTTGATATTTCCCTCGCTATATCGAAATGCATTACCATTTTAGGAAATAGAACCATTCCACGTATCGCAATGGTTGGTATAAATATATTTTTATCTTCTCTATTGGTTCCCATATTACCTCCATTTATTTGCACTATAAACCTTATTAAATTATAAAATAAATATATTTATTTTACGACAATTCATTCAAATTTTCAACATATTATATTGTTGCATATACATTATATATTAATTTTATATATTTTGCAAGTACAAAAACATATCTTAAAAATCCCCATGAGATTTTACTCACGGGGATTAATTTGCTAACTACTTCTAGCAACACGTTTCTTTTTACGAGTAATTACTGGTTTAGCATTATTCAACACACAATCCGCTGTAATAGTCACAGATTTTATGCTTTCATCAGACGGGGCATCAAACATCACATCCATGAGAATTTCCTCAAGTATAGTTCTCAACCCTCTTGCACCAGTTTTCTGTAAAATAGCCTTTTTTGAAATCTCAATTAAAGCATCATCATCAATTATAAGCTCTATATTATCAAAAGAAAACAGTTTTTTATACTGCCTTATAAGTGCGTTTTTTGGCTCAGTTAGAATCCTCACCAAAGCATTTTCATCCAATTCATCCAAAACAGCTATAATTGGCAAGCGTCCTACTAATTCAGGAACAAGTCCAA
Source organism: Clostridiales bacterium (assembly GCA_012523875.1). GTDB lineage: Bacteria > Bacillota > Clostridia > Oscillospirales > Ruminococcaceae > JAAYPV01. The sequence continues at coordinate 13,528 of JAAYSW010000017.1, read as the reverse complement.
ATTTCACTAAATCCTGTGGTACAGCTTTTCTAAACACATTATGTGTTTGCTCTTTTTTAGTAATTACATCAGCACCGAATCCAATTGCTGAAGAATGTATCCTCTTAATAATTGCCTTCTCTAATCCATCAAAAGCTCCTCCACAGATGAACAAAATATTTTTTGTATTAATATGGATAAACTCTTGATTAGGGTGTTTTCTACCACCCTGTGGAGGAACATTTGAAACCGTACCCTCGATAATTTTTAAAAGTGATTGCTGTACTCCCTCACCACTTACATCACGTGTTAAAGATGTGTTTTCCGATTTCCTAGCAATCTTATCAATTTCATCGATATAAATTATGCCTCTTTCCGCTGCTTCAACATCGAAGTTAGCTGCTTGAACAAGGCGTAGCAACACATTCTCAACATCATCGCCAACATAACCCGCCTCTGTAATCGTTGTCGCATCAGCAATTGCAAATGGAACATCTAAGATTTTAGCAAGACTCTGTGCAAGGAAGGTTTTTCCAACCCCAGTAGGGCCTAAAAGTAAAACATTGCTTTTTTGCAATTCCACATCTTCGCCGTCATCTTGGCTTAAAATTCTTTTATAATGATTATAAACAGAAACAGATAATGCAATTTTAGCTGAATCCTGACCGATTACATATTCATCAAGAACCTGTTTAATTTCGGCAGGCTTTAAAAGATTAATTGCACTTGAATTATTACCAATATTATTGCTATTTGTTTTTGATTTCTTTCTTACCGATAATGGTCCCGAAATCAATTCATAACAATAACATACACATTCATCACAAATATTTGTATCGCCTGCAGAAAATATACTTTGAACTTTACTTTCACCCTTACCACAGAAGTTACACTTTCGAAAACCTTTCTCTGCCATTAAGCACCAACCTATCTTTTTGTAATAACCTTGTCTATGAGCCCGTATTCCATTGCTTCTTCAGCCGTCATGAAGTTGTCACGCTCCGTATCCGCCTCAACAATTTCTATGGGTTTTCCTGTATTTTCAGATAAAACCTTATTCAGTTTTTGTTTTGTTCTCATCAAATGATCAGCTCTTATTTTTATATCTGTTGCCTGCCCAGAAAATCCCCCTGCAACCAACGGTTGATGTATCATAATTTCACTGTTAGGAAGTGCAAAACGCTTGCCCTTAGTACCAGATGAGAGTAAAAAAGCTCCCATAGATGCTGCAAGCCCTATACAAATTGTAGAAACATCACATTTGATATATTGCATAGTATCATAAATTGCTAATCCCGATGTAACTGAACCACCCGGGCTATTTATATATAAATTGATATCCTTTTCTGCATCCTGACTTTCCAAATATAGTAGTTGTGCCACCACTAAACTAGCTGTTACGTCATTTACTTGGTCCGATAGCATAATAATTCGGTCATTAAGCAACCTAGAAAAAATATCATACGAACGTTCTCCCCTGCTTGTTTGTTCCACAACCATAGGTACTAAACTCATTTAAGTCATCTTCCTTTCTAAAACAAATCTATGTCCTTACACTAATTATACTAACTGTATATTATTCTGTAGCTTCTTCTTCAGTTTCTGCTAATGAATTATCAATAACAGCATTTTCCTTTACCAAATCAGCTGCCTTACCTACAAGTAAATCTGTTTTATAGGCGTCATACGAAACAAATTTCTTTACAGTTTCCAAATCCATTCCATTCTGCTCGCCAAGCTCCGTCAAACCATTTTCGATTTCTTCATCAGTAACAGTAAGATTTTCAAGTTCTGCAATCTTTTCAAGACCAAGTCTTAATATAACTTCCTTTTCAGCTCTCTCAGCAAAAGTATCCCTAAATTCCTCTTCGCCCATTCCCGTATATTGCAAATACATATCTAAGTTCATACCTTGCTGTTGAAGTGAATTTCCAAATTCAGAAGTCAATGCATTAATTCTATTTTCAAACATACATTCTGGAATCTCACCCTCAACATTTTCAATAATAGTATCAAATAATGTGTTTTCAAATACAGCAGCAGCAGATTTCTCAGCAGCATCAGTTAACTTTTCCTTTATATCAGCCATTAATTCTTCAACGCTCTCAAATTCAGTTGTATCCTTAACAAACTCGTCATCAACCTCAGGTAACTCTTGAACAGTTATTCCATTAAGTTTTACCTTAAATACAGTTGCCTGTCCAGCAAGGTCCTGCATACCATAATCCTCTGGGAACGTTACATTCACATCGAACTCATCGCCAATGCTATGCCCGATAATTTGTTCCTCAAACCCTGGAATAAACTGTCCACTTCCTAAGCGTAGAGGGAATTCTTCGCCCTTCCCACCCTCAAAAGGAACACCATCTTTAAAGCCTTCAAAATCAATTATAACTTCATCATGAAGTTGTGCTGGTCTGTCGTCAATAGAAACTATTCTAGCACCCTTATTTCTCAATGCATCAACTTGAGCAGTAATTTGCTCATCAGTTACATCCTTGACAAGTTTAGGTGCCTTTATTCCCTTATATTCCTTAATTGTTACTTCTGGCTTTGTTGTACAGATAGCCTTTAGTGTAACTCCATCTTTTTTATCAATTGAAACAACCTCAATAGATGGCTGTGTAACTAATTCTAGCTTGCTTTCTTCAATAGCATTGCCAACCTCAAGATTGATAATCTGATTAACAGCCTGTTCATAAAACACACCCTCACCATAGTGAGTTTCAATCATTTTTCTTGTTGCCTTACCTTTTCTGAAACCTGGGATAGTTATTTTTGATTTTTCTTTTTTATAAACTGCCTCAATAGCATCCTCAAATTTTTTCGCATCAACTTCAAGTATTAGCTCATGTGTATTAGGCTCGGTATTGGTTACTGATTTTAAATTCATTTTTTGTCCTCCAATTTTTTATATAAAACATTGATAAAATATTATAACACATTATCAGAAACTTGACTATAGTAAATTAATTTCTTCTACATATTGCATAAGTTATAGAACCCTTTTAGGTGCAAAACGTAGAAAATCGCTAGAAATCAATTCAAATTTAATTCCATCTCGCTCACCAATAATGGCTTTTTTATGTCCTAAACCATGGATATGTCCATAGTAACATCTATTAATTTTATATTTATACATCACCTCTAATATATCATAATTATAGCTATTTCCGTAAATCGGTGGGTAATGGAGGAATACAATTGGAATTAATTCCTCCCTCAATGCTGATTTAATCGATTCCTCTAGCCTTTGCACTTCTCTTGCCATTATTTTCTCATCAGCTACTTCCTCGCCCATATTAACCCAGCCCCGTGTTCCACAAATCCCATAGCTATCATAATTATAATGATTATTATGCAAAATATTCAAAGTATTAAAGCTATTCTTAATAAAAAAATCATTCATTTTCTTCATGGAAGTCCACCAATAATCGTGGTTACCTTTGAGTATGATTTTTCTGCCGGTAAGCTTATTTATAAATCCAAAATCAGCCTCAGCATTCTCTATTTTCATAGCCCAGGAGGTATCGCCAGCAAGCACCACTGTGTCCTCATCCTTAACTATTTTAAGCCAGTTTTTTTCCAATAGCTTATGATAGTCTTCCCAACCGCTAAAAACCTCCATTGATTTATCGGGAGTTCCTATTGACAGATGCATATCACCCAAAACATATAACGCCAACAATGCTCCTCCTAATAGCTAATTCCCAATTCTTTCAGCACATACCCCTTCATTTCTGCCTTTTCAATCGAATTGGTGTATTTTACCTTCTTGTTCTTCAATTCAGCAAGTGATTCAGGAATTTCAAATTTAGAAAGCTCATTTAACCTTTCAATCATCTCATATTCGTCAGAAACTTCACTTCCCTTATCAATTGCCTCTAAAACGCTTGCACTGAATTTATAAGGACTTGCAGTTGATGCAATAATTGTCTTAGTTTTATCATTCGTCTTATTTTTGTAGTCATTATAAACCTTAACAGCAACTGCAGTGTGAGTATCACAGGTGTATGAATACTGATTATAAATAGCCCTTATTGTATCCTTTGTTTGCTCATCATCAGAAAACCCAGCGAAAAATTCGTCCTGTAATATTTTTTTAACATCATCAGTAACTTCATATCTCCCAGTGCTTGATAATGATGCAAACCATTCGCTTATTTGCTTGTCATTATCCCCTGTAAAATGGTATAAAAGCCTTTCTAAGTTGCTTGAAATCAATATATCCATTGATGGCGAACTTGTAGCATAAAACTCACGATTTCGGTCATATACACCTGTATTAATAAAATCAGTAAGCACATTATTTACATTTGATGCACAAATTAATTTATTAATAGGTAAGCCCATTTTCTTTGAATAGTATGCCGCAAGGATATTCCCAAAGTTTCCAGTAGGCACAACTACATTAATTTTTTCTCCCAGCTCAATCTCTTTATCCTTTGCAAGAGTAACATAGGCTGAAACATAGTAAACAATCTGTGGCACAAGCCTACCCCAATTTATTGAATTAGCACTTGAAAAAATAAGTGCCTCCTCCTCTAGCTTTGCCTTTATATCATTATCAGTAAGAATCTCCTTGACTCCATTTTGGCAGTCATCAAAGTTCCCATTAATTGCACATACATCTACATTTTCACCATCCTGAGTAGTCATCTGGCGTTTTTGCATAGGACTTACACCATTCTCAGGATAGAAAACAAGTATTTGTGTACCCTCAATGTCCTTGAAGCCCTCAAGAGCGGCCTTACCTGTGTCTCCTGATGTCGCAACCAAAATTACAATCTTTTTATTTAAATTAATTTTCTTTGCTGATGTCGTCAGGAAGTATGGTAGAATCTGTAATGCCATATCTTTAAAAGCACAAGTTGGTCCATGCCATAGCTCTAACATATAAGTTCCATCAAAAAGATGTGATAATTCAATAATGCTTTCATTTTCAAAATTATCAGTATTATACGCATTATCAGTGCAATATTTAATTTCAACATCTGTAAAATCAGTAAGATATTTCTTGAAAATAAAAGTTGCACGCTCTGAATAATTCATATCTGCAAGCATATCAATCTCTTCAAGAGTTATCTTAGGGATTTCATTTGGAACAAAAAGTCCACCCTCAACTGAAATACCTTGAGTAATTGCCGTCGCACTATCCACATTTATAGCACTATTTCGTGTACTTTTATAAAACATAATATCCATCCTTTTAAAAAAATATATCATACCCCGTCGCATCAAAGGCATTACTAATATAGTTTATATTCTTAATCCTATTGTTTGTAATAATTACTTCTGCCACATCGAATCGTGGCTGCAATTCTGTAGGATTCTTATAGCAATAATCTAATGCTGTTTTAATTATAAGAGTTTTCTTCCTTGTATTAACAGCTTCAATTCCAGAAATCATACTACCTTTTTTTCTTGTTTTAACCTCTACAAAGGCTATGATTTCGTCATTACTAGCAATTATATCAATTTCGCCACCTCTAATGCAATAATTACGCTTTATAATTGTATAACCATGCATTTCAAGGTACTTACAAACAGCCGTTTCACCAAAATTTCCAATTTGTTTCTTATTCATTTTATCAGTTTCTTCAGAAAACTGGGACGATGTATTTCGGATATACCATATTCCATCAATCTTTCATAATGCAATTTTGTTGCATAGCCTTTATGTTTTTCAAAGCAGTATTCTGGATGCATTTCAGCCATTTTCAACATATATCTATCCCTAGAAACCTTTGCTAGAATTGATGCAGCAGCAATGCTCGCTGAAGTCATATCGCCCTTTACAACCGTTTTTGCGTTACAAGAAAGATTAGGGCTTGAGTTCCCATCAATCAATGCACAGTCAATTTCTATTTCCAATCCCTCAATTGCCCTTTTCATTGCTAACATTGTAGCCTGTAAGATATTAATTTCCTCAATTTCAGCAATAGAAGCAGTTGCAACACAGTAAGCCTTAGCCTTTTGAATTATCTCATCATACAAAGCCTCACGCTTTTTTTCTGATAGCTTTTTGCTATCATCCAAGCCCTCTATTATTGTTTTTTCATCTAATACCACTGCCGCCGCATAAACATCTCCTGCAAGTGGACCTCTGCCTGCCTCGTCTACACCACATATCGTTTTATGTTTTTTTCTAATCTCATTATCGAAATCATACAAGCTAATTATACTATCACTTATTCCCATCGCTCTCTCCATCTGGTGGAAGTTCAAGTGTTATCCTACCTAGTTTTGCACTTCGAAATTCATCAAGCACAGTGGCAGATGCACGTTCTGTATTTACCACCCCACCTGGAAGTAGCATACCACGCTTTCTCCCAACCTTTTCAAGCAAGACTTTACCATCATCTCCATCATTTATTTCTATTTTATAGCGTTCTATTAAAGATTCAGGATAACTTTTGCTCAGACTTTTTAGCAGCCTCATAGAAACTGCTTCTATATCAATAACATCATCCTTTATCGCACCAGTATAGGCAAGATTATGAGCAATATCCTGGTCCTCAAATTTTGGCCATAAAACTCCAGGCATATCGAGCATTTCCACACTTTCACCAAGACTTACCCACTGTTTTAGCCTAGTAACGCCAGGTCTATCCTCAACCTTTGTACGCTTTGAATTTGCCATCCGATTAATAAATGAAGATTTCCCCACATTAGGAATCCCAACAATCATAACCCTTATCGGTCTGCCTACCATACCTTTATCATTTCTACTCTGCACCAAATCTTTAAGTAATTGATTTTTTATTGTAGGCAAAAAAGCTTTAACTCCCCTACCAGTTTTACAATCCAGTGGAATGGAAAGTATATCCCTTGATTTAAAATAATCAATCCATTTCGTTGTCATTCTATCATCAGCCATATCCTTTTTATTCAAAAGCAACATCCTCGGCTTATCACCAATAAGACCCTCCATTTCAGGATTTTGGCTACTCATAGGTATCCTTGCATCTAATATTTCAACAATAGCATCAACCGAAGATAAGTTTGATTTTATCATTCTGCGTGTCTTTGACATATGTCCAGGAAACCACTGAATCATTCTTACATTATCCATAATTTCTCCTATTGTATATTGCTTAACTAATCTACCATTCCCAAAGTTTTAAATGGATAAATTCTAAAGATAACCTTTCCCATTATCTCCTCAACAGGAACAAGACCAATTTGTGAATCCCTGCTATCTTTGGATTTATCCCTATTATCACCCATAACAAAAACATATCCCTCTGGCACTGTTATAGGAAATTTAAATGCACCCTCATCCCTAAAGGTAGGTTCCTTAATATAAGGTTCACTTATTTCTACACCATCAATATAAACCTTACCTTTTTTAAAATCAATATTAATCTCCTGTCCCCCAACAGCAACAATTCTTTTCACAATTTTCTTCTCTGAGCCATCAACATTTATTCCCCTGGTTTTAATGATATTTTCCTGCATCTCATCATATATAAAACCATTCTTATTATTTATTATAATAATATCGCCCTGATTAGGCTCATAGAATAGATGTGATATAATCAATCTGTCCTTGTCATGCAAGGTATCAAGCATTGAAGGACCATCAACTGTTGCTATTCTGAATAAAAATGTAAAAATAAGAGTAACAATAAAAATTGAAAATATCACTGATTCAACTAAATCCATTAAATCATCAAAAAAACTGGTTTTTTTCTCAACGCTCTTTTCAGCATTTACAGGTACTTCATATTCTTCAGACATGACTACTCCTTTTCTTAGGGAAAATTTATAACCCTTAGATAAAATTATGCCTTTATTTAAATGTATCGCTTGCTATGATAAATAGCAAAAAAGGGACCTGAAAGTCCCCCATGCATAGCATCTAAGCAACGAGGACGCCCCTCAGCTTATTACCTTTTAATTTGTTCCTTAACCTTAGCAGCCTTACCAACCCTATCACGTAGGTAAAATAGCTTCGCTCTACGAACCCTACCTTTTCTTACAACTTCAATCTGTTCCACAACAGGTGAGTGAACTGGGAAAACCCTTTCAACACCACAACCATGTGAAAGACGTCTAACTGTAATAGTTTGGCTTACTCCGCCATGTTTCTTAGCTATAATAGTGCCTTCAAAAATCTGTATACGAGATTTTTCACCTTCCTTGATGTTAACGTGAACCTTTACAGTATCACCAACAGCAAAATTAGGTTTTCCAGGCTTCATACTATCCTGACTAATTAGCTTTAATGCATCCATTGTTTTTCCTCCTAATTTTTTCAGATATTCTTGCACCTTGTTTCATAACATAAATGGCTTATCATCCAGTATAATTTAAACCTCTATGTGCAGCGGACTATCCGATTTAATGACATTATAATGGCATTAAACTCGTTATAATGAAAAGACTATTCCATCACAACGGATTTCAAATGCTTTATTATTCTACCATATATCAGAATAAATTGCAAGCACTTTTATAAAAAAAATTCACCATTACCACAAATAATTTTTGTACGTTCAACCTTAGCTACAAAAGTATTCATCTCTATCCCATTCAAAAAAGCATCGAGAAATAAATTTGGGTTTAAATTTACCTGTGTTCCTGCTGGCAATCTCACATCAATTACAAGCCTGTCCCCTTCGTCTATTTTAGAAACAATCTCTATATCGGGCTTTATATCAATTGTTTTTACTCCCTTTCTTTTAGTCCTCTTCTCAACAAGAATTTCAGTCCTAGCCAAGAACTTATCTAGCTCAGATAGCAAAACTGCCCCATCACCCTCAATGCAAATATTAAATTCTGAGAACGCAATTTCTGTGTGATTGTTAATCGGACTATAGACCTCTAAAGCTTTTAATCCCTCTGGCAAAACATTATTAAGCCTTTTCTTCACCTCATCAAAGGAAAGTTCCTCCGTAAGCTTAAAATCCATAACCTCGCAAATACTTTCAAAACCTAGCGATAATGCTAGTGAAAAAGTTATATATAAATGTGGATTAAACCCTTCCGTATACCAGACTGGTAGCCCTGAACGCTTAATTATCCTCTGCATGCATCTATTTAAATCCAAATGGGAAATATATTTAGCCCTATCCTTTTTTTCAAATACAACTCTTATCGGAAACACATCCTGATTTGCATCTTCCCTATCTTCCGCAATATCAATCTCACTTCCCGCTGTTTTAGTTGTAGGTAACTCCTTATAATTAAAACATGGTTCTCCAGTCCTTGAAATAACACCACAGTTTGAACATTCTAAACGACAGTGATTTGTCGTTTTCGATTCATGCGCTTTTTTATTCTCCCTAACCAAGAAATCCTTAGAGATATAATAATCAAGATGATCCCATGGGAGTATCTCGTTAAATTCCCTTTTCCTATTCACATAAAAACCAATATCTATTCCATTCTCATCAATCGCCTCAAGCCATTTATCATACATGAAGCATTCGCCCCAACTATCAAATTTGCAACCCTTTTCCCATGCACTATATATAACATTGCATAATCTTCTATCCCCTTTGGCAAGCAGTGCCTCTAATATACTTATATTCGGGTCATGGGTGCTCCAGCGAATTTTCCTGCTCTTAATGGAAGAAACTAAGAGTTTTTGCTTTTCATTAATCTGTTCTCTTGTATCCTGTGCCTCAAACTGAAATGGTGTAAACGGCTTAGGTATGAATGTTGCTGTGCTTATAGACACCTCCACGCCCTTGCCCTTAGGTTTATTTGGCATCTCATAAAATAACTCTACAACCCTTTGTGCAAGCTCAGCAATACCTATAATATCCTCATCAGTTTCAGTTGGTAGCCCTATCATAAAATATAGTTTCACCCTTGTATATCCACCCTCAAAGGCTATTCTACAGGTATTCATAATTTCTTCTTCAGTAACATTTTTATTTATAACATCACGCAATCTCTGCGTCCCTGCCTCTGGTGCAAAAGTCAAACCACTCTTTCTTACCCTCTTTATTTTCTCAAGCAATTCCTCAGAGAAATTATCCACCCTAAGCGATGGCAAGGAAAGATTTACATTATTTCTTTCAGTATATTTAATAAGGTCTGTAAGCATTGTATCTATATCAAGATAATCACTGGTACTCAATGAAACAAGAGAAACTTCCTCATAACCTGTACTCTCACATAGGGATTTTGCCTGATTACAAATTGCTTCCGATGATTTTTCTCTAAAAGGTCTATATAGAAAGCCAGCTTGACAAAATCTGCATCCCCTTATACAGCCCCTTAGCACCTCCACCGAAGCCCTGTCATGCACAATCTCAGCAAATGGTACAACAAATTCATCTGGGTAAAAAACCTTATCAAAATCTTTTACAATGCGTTTCTTTACAATCTTGGGAGCATTACCAGAAGCTATTACTTCTTTAATTGTATTATCCTCATTATAATTTATATTATATAATGAAGGAGCATAAATACCCTCAAGCTTTACTGCCTCATTTATAAACTCATCTCTAGTTGCTCCACCCTGCTTCATTTTATTATATAAATCTAGGAGTTCAATATTAACTTCCTCCCCCTCACCTAGCACAACTAAGTCAAAAAAATCAGCTAACGGTTCTGGATTGCAAGCACAAGGTCCACCTGCTATAACTATGGGATACAGCGTCTCTCCTCTATCCTTGGTGAATATAGGTACTCCAGCTAAATTGAGCATATTAAGTATATTTGTATATGAAAGCTCATATTGTAAAGTGAAGCCTATGAAATCAAAATCCTTTATCGGCTCAAGACTCTCTAAGCCATACAGGGGGATATCGTTCGCCCTCATTACTTCCTCAAAATCAGCATTTGGAGCAAACACCCTTTCACACCAATAATTTTCCTTTTCATTAATGAGCGAATATAGGATTTTCATACCTAAATGCGACATACCAATATCATAACTATCAGGGAAACAAAATGCGAATCTTACATCAATATTTTCTTTATCTTTTATTATACTACCAGCCTCCCCACCAATATATCTTGATGGTTTCTGGACCTGTAACAAGAGCCTTTCAAGCTTATCTTTAAGCATATATTATCCTCCATTTATTAAGCATTCCAAAAAGCAAGCTAATATGCTTTTATGGAATGCTTATATTACTATTCTTTTTTATTTTACTACAAATTCATGCTTTAATCAACTGCTTCCGATAATTTCAATTAAAATTAAATAGGATATTGTTATTACTAAAGTAATATTGTTAATGTGGTTAGTTATTAAAAATCCTATTAACGCAATAGAAAGTATGCAATTTACAATCCTAAGTATTTTTTTAATTTCAACGGTATCACCATTGAAATATTCTGCTACTGTAAGTATCAGTGTCCCCCCATCAAAACTTGTATATGGCAATAGATTGAATAGCCCAAGAATAATATTCATGCTTGCAAATATGTATGCGTTTGTGCCTATATCACTAAAATAAACAATTAAACCTAAGATAATATTAATTATTGCCCCACCTAAAATTATAAAAACATCTTGATATAAAGGTCTAATCGTATTATTTTGAGGAGAAATATTTACGCCAAATGCATGGAATTTAACTTTCTTTACTTTTTCACCTAATAATAGCATTGGAACTATATGACCAACCTCATGTATTATACAAGCCCAAACTCCATATAGGAGATACCTTCCATCATCTAAGATACAAAGTAATGCTACTACTGCCAAAAAGCCAAACTCAATATTAAATTTAACTTTCCTAATATAAAACTCAATCATTTTGGTATTGCACTTGCGAATTCAATAATTTTATCTACTGCATTAACCAATACTCTATCCATTTCTGCACCAGTATGTTCCTTATATTTCGATAGCATGGATTGACTAATTTCTGGGCAAAAAATATTCATAACCACAAATATTAAGATAAGCAACACACAAATAATACATTGCGTTATAATAACCTCTGATATTTTCTCCTCTGGATATACCCTCCGCCTTTTAGATTTTACCTGTTCTAAAAGCTTCTCATTATAAAATACTTCGTCCTGCATACTTACCTCCTAAATGCTTACTATATTATTTTATATTCAAAAAAACTGCAGATTATTAACAATCTGCAGCTCTTTTCATTAATTATGAACTATTCTTTTTTTATGCCAAACATCATTCTAAGTAAACCTGATAAAAACTTTGGACTTTTAATTACGACAATTTTCATAATGTCTCCTCCAATACTTTTTCTAATGATACTTACCCCAATGGTAATCTTATATTATATTATATTCTTATATTGCTTTTTTGTGAGTATCTTTAGAAAAAATCACTAAAAGAAGTCCATTTTTTATTGTAATACTTGCAAACTCATTCATAATTTGATTACTAACTCCTATTGGAAAATTGCTTGTAAGTATTGCATCTTCAAGATTATATTTCAAGCCCCCTGTGGTTACTCCATCAGTTTTATCAGAAATGGAAAGCAATGAAAAATAATAGCCTTCATGCCTAGTATATGTCTTTGTGCCTGTGCCTTGCAACATAATGCAGTCATTGTCACTTATAATCTTACCATTCCCACCATGTTTATATATATATTGCAATGTCTGGATATTAGCCATAGTATGATCAAACCGTCCACCCAAAGCACCAAAAATACATATATCAGTATACCCCTTTTCCAACGCAAGCTTTACAGCCAACATTGTGTCCGTATCGTCCTTTTCAGCCTTATATTTAATTATCTCAATGCCTGCAGGTACTCCTCCATTATATGTATCAAAATCTCCTATAATACAATTTGGAATAATCTCAAGCCTTTTTGCGTGTAGATATCCAGAATCTGCACAGATAATATATGCATTATCAACAATATCAATTATAGAATAATCTGAAATTTCACCACCTGAAAAAATATAACAATCTTTCAAATTATAGCTCCCATTCCTTAATCTGTTTTGCTTCCTCATACATTTGACAGTAGCTTTTATGCCTACTTTCTGCTATATCTCCATTATTTACTGCCGTTACAATAGCACAACCCTTCTCTTTTGTATGGGAGCAATCCTTGAATTTACAATTACCCGAATACTCATCAAACTCTATAAAACATGAACTAAGTTCTTCCTTTTTTATAATATCATATTTATTTGTTTCAAATGTAGAAAACCCAGGGGTATCAGCAATATATCCACCACTCTCAAGCTTATATAATTCAGCATGACGTGTAGTATGCCGCCCCCTCCCAAGCCTTTCACTTATTTCACCTGTGGGGATATTCAGCTTAGAGTCTATTGCATTTAGTAATGTTGACTTACCAACACCAGAATTTCCTGTAAAGACACTCACCTTGCCTTTTAAAGCTTGTTTTAAAGCTTGAATTGACTCATCATCATTATAGTCAATAATAAATGTATCAACACCAACCTTTATATATATATCTAATATCTGCCTATAGCTTTCTAAATCTATTTTTGTAATTACTACAATTGGTTTAATTCCCTTATATTCAGAAATTGCTAAAAACTTATCTAATAGCAATATATTTGGCACTGGCTTACAGGTTGATACTATAAGAATAATTTGGTCAAGGTTAGCAATAGGGGG
>JAAYSW010000105.1 GCA_012523875.1 Clostridiales bacterium | reverse complement strand
TTATTATCACGAATAACCTCGAACTCAATTTCCTTCCAACCACTTATACATTTCTCAACAAGAATTTGTGTAATGGGAGAAAGCCTTAGTCCATTCTCTGCAATATCACGAAGTTCCTCTTCATTTTGGGCAATACCACCACCAGTTCCACCCAATGTGAAAGCAGGTCTTATTATTACTGGATAATCAATAACCTCCGCAAATCTAACAGCATCTTCTATTGTTTCAACAACTTCTGATGGAATACAAGGTTCACCGATTTTTTCCATAGTATCTTTAAAAGCCTGTCTATCCTCTGCTTTATGGATAGTGAGAGGATTTGCTCCCAAAAGTTTTACATTATGTTCATCGAGAAAACCTTCCTTAGCAAGCTGCATAGAAAGTGTCAAGCCTGTTTGTCCACCAAGTGTAGAAAGCAAGCTATCCGGCTTTTCAATCTCTATTACACGCTTTACAACATCAAGCGTAAGAGGCTCAATATAAATCTTATCAGCCATAGCCTTATCAGTCATAATTGTGGCTGGATTTGAGTTAATAAGGATTACCTCAAGCCCTTCCTCTTTTAAAGCACGACAGGCCTGTGTTCCAGCATAGTCAAATTCTGCTGCTTGTCCAATAATAATAGGACCTGATCCAATTACTAGTACCCTTTTTATATCATCTCTCAACGGCATATTATTGTACCCTCCCATCAGCGATTACTTCAATAAATTCATCATACAAATATGATATATCAAGGTCTCCATTTAAGCCCTCAGGATAAAATTGTACTGTAACTGCATTAATATTTTTATATCGCAATCCCTCACAGGTTTTATCATTTGCATTTATATGCGATATCTCTGCAATGCTTTTTTCTACACTATCATCTACAACTACATAGCCATGATTTTGATTAGTAATAAAAGTTCGATTCTTTTTGAAGTCGATAACAGGTTGATTTGAACCTCTATGTCCATACTTCAACTTTTCTGTTTTTCCACCAAAAGCAAGTGCTAAAAGCTGATGTCCCAATGATATCCCAAATATAGGGACATTCAGTTTTGATATCTCCTTGAGGTTTTCTATAATTGTAGTGTTTTCAGCAGGATCACCAGGACCATTTGAAAGTACGATGCCATCAGGATTAATCTCTTTTATAATATCAGCATTAGTTTCAGCAGGTACTAGAACTACCTCACAACCTCGTTCTAGAAGTGCATTTACTATGCTTTTTTTACTCCCAAAGTCAAGCAAGACAACCTTATACTTACTATCTGTATTTTTATATGAAACCTGCTCTTTACATGATACATTTTTAACAGCATTTTTAATATCGTATTCCTTAATTTGCTTTAAAAGTTCATCCTTTTTCTCATATACATTCTCAGTTGTGATAACACCATTCATTATACCTGAATCACGAATCTTCCTTGTTAAACTCCTCGTATCTATCGAATGTATTCCCACAACATTATTCTTAATTAAAAAATCATTTATATTTCCTTGTGAACGAAAATTTGATGGGGCATTACTCCATTCACGCGCAATATATCCACTTGCAAAAACTTTGCATGATTCGTCATCCTCACAATTCACACCGTAATTCCCCACCAAAGGAAAGGTTTGTGTTATTATCTGACCATAATAGCTTGGGTCAGTAATTGTCTCCTGAAAAGCAGTCATATTTGTTGTGAATACAACCTCACCGAATGCTGTTCCTTTTTTCCCAAATGATAGCCCCTCAAAAATTCTGCCATCAGCCAAAAGCAAATATGCCTTTTCACTAATATTAAATAATGCCATCTTATCATCCTTTCAAATATCAAATTAATATAAATAAATCAAAGTTTTAAGTTTATTGACTGTTTCAAGTGAATTATTTGATATTTATATATGAAGTAATGTCATCCCTCATTCTTATTGCTTCTTCCCTCGCCGCCTTAGCAAAATCTTCGTCTGCACAGCCTATATTTTTATATGCACACATAATCGCCCTTGAGGAATTCACTATTGCACCTAGTCCATTTTCATCAAACGCTCCAGCAATACCCTCTGCTCCACCGCCTTGTGCCCCATATCCAGGAACTAAGAACATTGTATGTGGAAGTCGTTTTCTTAGCTCTGTAAGCTGTTCAGGATATGTAGCACCAATAACTGCACCAACTGATGAATAGCCGTATTTACCAATTTGATCTTTGCCCCAATTTTCACACATATCACCCATAATCGCATATACAGGTGTTCCATCAATAAGCTTATCTTGTAATTCTCCACTAGATTTATTTGATGTCTTAACCAAAACGAATATGCCCTTATCCTTTTCCTTGCAAACCTTAAGCAAAGGCTCTATTCCATCTGTTCCAAGGTAACCATTAACCGTCAAGGCATCCGCACCGAATGGCTCACAAACATTATCACCAACTTTAACAGTACCTAAATGTGCAGCTGCATATGCTTCCATCGTAGCACCAATGTCATTTCTCTTTCCATCTGTAATAACGAACATACCCTTTAGCTGAGCATATCTTATAGTTGATTCGAGTGCCTTTATCCCATGATAACCATACATTTCATAATAAGCTGCCTGTGGTTTAATGGCTGGTACTATATCACATATCTCATCTATTATTGCTTGATTAAACTTACAAATCGCCTTTGATGCTGCTCTTAAGCTTGTACCATCATCATCAATATATCCCTTCTGTATAAACTGTGGCACATAATCAAGCAATGGGTCAAGCCCTACCACCGTTGGATTTTTTGTTTCAATTATTCTATCTATCAATCTATCAAAAGACATTTATAAACACTCCTTTATATATTATAAAATTCCTATAGAATTGAATAAACAAGTTTTCCTTCTGAAATTGTTGCTACGGGCTTCCCCCTTAGATTCTTTCCCTTAAAAGCTGTATTCTTTGATTTCGATATAAGCTTTTCTGGTTCAACAGTCCATTTCCTATCCAAATCCACGATAACAATATTCGCATTACTACCCTCTTTAATTTTCTCAATCTGCAAGCCTAATAATTTCCTCGGATTAACTGACATCAACTCTATTATTCTATCAAGCTTTAACATTCC
>JAAYSW010000016.1 GCA_012523875.1 Clostridiales bacterium | reverse complement strand
ACTCTCGCATAGCAAGCAAACAACTGGTTCGCTACTGCGGAATGATCGGAACGAGTATATCCTTCCCCTATTCCATCCTTCATAAGCCTCGATAATGATGGTAAAACTGATACTGGTGGATACACTCCAGTTTGGTCAAGGTTTCTATCAAGAACAATCTGCCCCTCAGTAATATATCCCGTAAGGTCTGGTACAGGGTGAGTTATATCGTCATTGGGCATTGTTAAAATAGGAATTTGCGTAACACTTCCAGTCGAACCTTTAATTATTCCTGCACGTTCATAAAGCGATGCCAAATCTGAGTACAAATATCCAGGATATCCTTTACGCCCAGGAATTTCTTCCTTTGATGATGAAAACTCACGCAATGCTTCTGCATAAGAAGTCATATCTGTCATAATAACTAAAATATGCATATCCTTTTCATACGCAAGATATTCTGCAACAGTCAACGCACATCTTGGAGTTAAAATTCTTTCTATAATAGGGTCATTAGAAAGATTTATAAACATTGCTACATTATTTAATACTCCACTATCAATAAAACTCCTCTTGAAGTAATCTGCAACATCATTTTTTACACCCATTGCCGCAAAAACAATAGCAAAATCTTGTCCATTATCATCAGCAATTTCAGCCTGCCTTACAATTTGAACTGCAAGTTTATTATGTGACAGACCTGAGCCAGAAAAAATCGGTAACTTCTGCCCCCTGATAAGCGTTGTAAGGCAATCTATGCTTGATATTCCTGTTCTTATATAATTTCGGGGGTACGTCCTTGATACTGGATTAATTGGCTTACCATTTATATCTGCAAACTTTTCTGCGAAAATATCACCCAAGCCATCAATTGGTCTTCCAGCACCATTAAACACCCTGCCTAGAACCTCTTTTGAAAGTGGCATCTCCATCGGTTTACCAGTAAATTTAGTCCTAGTATTTTCTAGAGATAAACCCTTTGTACCCTCGAAAACCTGTAAAACTACCCTTTCACCAGATATTTCAACAACCCTACCAATACGCTCCGTACCATCTTCAAGGCGAATTTTTGCTACTTCATCATATCCTACACCCTTAACATTATCCAACGCAACAAGAGGTCCATTAACTTCTTTTAATCCTATATGCTGTAAGCTCATGATTACCTCCATTCAGAACTGCTAATAAACAGCTCCTTAAATTTTTCATCTATTTCTTTTTTATATTCATCAAACTTGTGCAAATCATCATTAGAAATATCATACTTAACCTTGATAACCTTTTCAAAAAGTCCAGTATTAATTATAACACTAATTGGAATTTTCCCATCCAATGCCTTTAAACAAGAATCATATAGGTATAATATTAGTTCCATCATAAGATTTTGTTTTTTAAGTGGAACATATGTATCATCCTTATGATACGCATTTTGTTGCAAGAATCCTACCCTAATAGCCTTCGCAATTTCTATTACAAGCTTCTGATTATCGGGCAAAACATCAGCACCTATGAGTTTTACGATTTCCATAAGCTTATCCTCCTCAAGAAGAATGTTAGAGATTCTTTGCCTATACTTTAGAAAATCCTCACCCATATTTATATTATAATAATCCTCTAAATCATCAATATATTCACTATAACTTGTTATCCAGTTAATTGCTGGATAATGTCTTGAATATGCAAGCGTTCTATCTAGAGCCCAAAAACATCTTACGAATCTTTTTGTATTCTGTGTAACAGGCTCTGAAAAATCTGAACCCTGTGGGGATACTGCACCAATTATAGTTATTGAACCCTCTTTACCACCCAAGGTTTCAATATATCCAGCACGTTCATAGAACTCTGAAAGTCTTGATGGTAGATATGCTGGAAAACCCTCCTCAGCAGGCATCTCCTCAAGTCGCCCCGATATCTCACGCAAAGCCTCTGCCCAACGTGAAGTTGAATCCGCCATTATTGCAATATGATAGCCCATATCTCGATAATATTCGGCAAGTGTAATACCTGTATATATCGATGCTTCTCTCGCTGCTACTGGCATATTAGATGTATTCGCTATAAGAACCGTTCTATCAGTAAGCGGGCGATTAGTTTTTGGATCAATTAGTTCTGAAAACTCGTCTAAAACCTGTGTCATCTCGTTCCCACGCTCACCGCAACCAACATAAACGATTATATCTGCATCGCACCATTTTGCAAACTGATGCTGCGTCATTGTTTTTCCTGTTCCAAATCCACCAGGAATAGCACCTGTTCCACCCTTTGCTATCGGCAAAAGCGTATCAATTACACGTTGACCTGTAATAAGTGGTTTTGAAATTGCCAACCTCCCCCTAACAGGGCGTGGCTGCCTAATTGGCCATTCCTGACATAGAGTTAAATCTATTTCTTTATTGTCTTCTGTTTTAATTTTACAAACAATATCGTTAACTTTATATTTTCCATTTGAATTAACCCAAATGACTTCACCTTTAAGTAGCGGTGAAAGCATAATATAGTGCTTTATTACAAAGGTTTCTGGACAGCTTGCATAAACATCCCCTCCATTAAGATAGTCCCCAACCTTTACTTCAACCGTGACATCATATTCAACCTCACTATCTAACGAAGCTGAATTCGCACCCTCATCTATAAATGCACCCTGTTGCTCCTCTAATTTTTTTAGCGGTCTTTCAATTCCATCAAAGATATTCGACATGATTCCTGGTCCAAGTGTCACTGAAAGCTGTGTTCCCGTTGTAAAGATTGGCTCACCAACCTTCAATCCTGTTGTACTCTCATATACTTGAATGGTTGTAAATTCATTAGTAATTCCGATAACCTCACCAATTAGTTTTTTCTCACCAACATAAACCATTTCAAGCATCATAAAATCCTTAGCATTCCTCACCTTAACAACAGGACCATTTATTGAATAAACTGTGTTCAACTATTTCACCTCAATTACGGAGTTAGCCGTAGTATAATTATATTTTTCCGTATAATTAGCATATGTTGTAGTTTCCGTTCAAACAGTAACCACAACACATCTTAACAAGTAATTAACAAAAACTATTCCCGACTGTAAAGCTGTAATTATAGCAAAACTGCTCTTTTTCTTCTTGAAGTGAATTATCAATTGTTCTATCCTCTATTGTAAGGGTATCCCTATCAAATATGGATAAACCACCATATTTAATGGATTTATCAATTTCAAATTCATGTTCTCCATCCATAGTTTTTGCAATTTCATCCTTAAACTTCATATCACGTTCACTCAATCTTATTATCATTGAGGATTTAATCTCTTTACCCTCTAATAATTTACATAAGTATTTTAGATATTCAGGGGAATCAGTAAATTCAATAATTCGTCTTTCAATATTATCAAAAATTTGCTTAGAAAGCTTTTCTCTATGCATTAAGATTTCTTTTTTATTCTCCTGCAATGCCTGTGATCTAATTCGCCTATGCCTAGTGTCAATTTCCTTCATCTGGTGCTGTATCTTCAAATGCATTTCTTGTAAAACAGTGTTCTCAACAGTTTTAAGAATATTATCCTTCTCTGCATACGCCTCACTCAAAATTTCTTCAATTTGCCCGTCAATTTTCTCGTTAACAGCCACCGTAAACCTTTGAAGCTTTTCTGCTTCCTGTTCATCGTTATACATAAAATCACTCCCCTCAATCCATATAGCTATAATCTATATTTTCAATCCAACAGATTCCCTTATATAGCGTGAAATATTCGTGGTAATATCAGATGTTGCATGCCTATCAGGCACCTCAACTATAAGAGGTTTCTTTATTTTAAGCTTTAAATCATAGATAGTTTCATCACAAAGTTTAACAAGTTTGTCCGTTATAAGAATAATTGCTATATCCTTATTCTCAATTGCATTATGCAAAGCTTCTTTTACTTCATCCCTCCCATGTGCAATAACACCATCAACTCCAACTAAACGCATACCCATTAATGTATCAATATTATCACTTATTAAATAAAACTGCATCTAATCACTTCCTAATTAAATTCAATGCAAAATTAATTTTTATTCTAGAGTTTATTTAGTATCATAAATGAAATTAAGAATCCGTATAATGCAACACCTTCGCCAAGTGCCACGAAAATCAACGCCTTTGAAAATGATTCTGGCTCCTCTGCTACGGCTCCAATAGCTGCTGGTGCTGCCGCCGCAACAGCAATACCACAACCTATTGAACCTAGTCCTGTTGAAATTGCAGCAGCAAGATATCCTAATCCCACTGAATTATTAATTGTATTTGTAACGGTTTCACCTGCTTCAGCACCGATTAATCCACCAATTGGAAGTATAATCGATAGGGCAAGTACCGCAAAAAATGAACATAAATTAAAGATAAATGCTTTTTTCGCCTGTTTAGGAGATTTGCGTTTCCTTAAAACATGTACAATTGGCAGCGTTAAAAACGCAACTGCTAATAAAGGTAATAAAAAGATTTCCATAATGATTTCCTCCACTAATATAATTTTTATTATTCACTATCACTTATAGTTTTATAGCTGATTTTAACTGGCTCAAATGGTCTTCCATCGCCATCGTAGAACCTTGAGAACATTTCATAGAATTCAAGCCTCAATACCTGTATTCCAACAATTAAGCCCTCCATACCCATTACAAATAGATTCCCAATAATTATCACAATTGGTGATGCACCTCTCGACACACCCTCTGATAAAATCATCACAACTGACATCATTCCTGCATGGGAAAATACAAATCCCCCAATCCTAACGAATGATAGTGTGTTTGTAGCATAACCTAGCATAAATTCAAACACCTCAAAAAAGTTTGATGATATAAAATCACCAACATTACCCATTTTAAAGCGTTTACCACTTATAAGGCAACCTAATGGTTTGCGGAAAAACATAATTAAAATTGGAAAAACCAATAAAAATATAATATAAATTGGTGTAAACAAGTTATCTTCAAGGAACACCGTTGATGCGATTCCAGTGATTAATGCTCCGAAAAACACTAATCCAGTAACTCCATTGTTTCCGAATAGTGCTGACTCATAATCCCTACGTTTTAACTGTGTTATAATATTAATAATAATAGAAATTATAATCAATAATATACCAATGCAAATTGCTCCCGCTAAGATTAATAAGGTATTATCCATAATCTCTATTGGCTTATTCTCTAGACCTATCTTTTTATAGAATGGGTCAAGTAAATGCTCAAAGCCAAAAACAGAACCATAGAATATACCAAAAATTGCACTTGAAAGACCTACCCTTGTAAAGATTGCCCCTAATTCGCTCCCTGTTTTCTTATTTATAATAAGTCCTAATAGGGCTATTGCTAAACCTTGTCCTAAATCACCAAACATTATACCAAATAATATTGTATATGTTATAGCAACAAAGCTTGTTGGGTTAAACCCGTTATATGAAGGCAAACCATACATCTTAACAAACATTGAGAATGGTCTTGAGAACCTGCTATTTTTAAGCTGTACTGGTGTGCTGAGCCCTGGTTCAGCATCAGGTGGTCTTACTACAATTGAAACATCGGGCAAATCTCCAAACAGTTTCTTAAATCCCTCTACTTTCCGTTTCGGGACAAATCCAACTAAGTAAAACTTATCTTTAAGTATAGATGCATTCTTCCTAAAGGAAAAAATATTATACCTAAAGTTCACCTTACAATATACCATATTCAGCATATCAAAACATTCATTTAAAACTTCACTTCGCTTTTGTTCAAGTATCCTTAGTTTCTCCTCAGTTTCCTTTATATTAGCACTAAGTTTTCTTGATTCCTCCTGTGGAGTCCCCGTTGCAAATTGTGGAACCCAGATTCTCTCAAAGTAAAGATTTTTCATAATCCTATCTGCTTCTTTAAAATAGGATAAAGGTGCAAAATATACACCCCAGTAGTAATTTTCTCCCTTATCATAGGGAACAAACTCAAATGCATTCTCTTTGTAATAATCTAATTTGGGAAAACTATCAACTGGAAGCTTTCCAAAACGAACCTTTATATGTTTGCAATTAAAAAACTTTTCTAAATCCTCATCCATGTCCTGCAAATGAGTAAGTTGGACTAAAACCTCCCCATTTTCCTTCAATGAATCTCTGTGTTTCTTTATTTCCTTATTAATTTCTTGTGTCTGTGTTTCAATTTTATCAACAAACTCAGTAATTTCTTCATCACTTTTATTCTCAATCTTATCAAAATTAACTCTTTTAAATTCTAGTTCGTCTCCAAAATCTAGATTAAGTATTCTTTTTAATAAATCAGTATATGGATTAACCTCTTGTAATTGTTTAAAACCTCCACCAGACTTTGATATTGTCTTGATTGATGGTTCAATATGAAAACATTTGCTCTCAACAATTTTCTTTAATACCGAATCTAAATTGCTTTTAAGCCCCACAATATTGACACATTCCATCTTTTCAATAGACATTTATTTCACTCCTTGCTTTGGAAATATTGTATGGCTATTTTTAACTAATAATCAATAGGGATTCAATGTAAGATGTGCTTTTTCCATATCTAATCCCCTCAACTATTCGTATAATATTATTAAGTTCTACCTCAAATAAATATGTCACTGAATATAAGCTTACAGCAACATTCCCTGAAAACGCCAATGCTCTTTTAGCTATATTGAATCTCAATTTTCTCATTTGGCGTTCAAATTGAATACTATCAGTACATTGGCTTATATCATCAAGTTGTCGACCATATATGGTACGGGATAGTATTGCCAAGAATTCTTCTATATCCCTCGCCTCAAAGAGCTTATCTTCCTTTTTAACAGATATCCTCCCATAAAACGGTAAGGTATTTTTTTTAATCTCATCAGCTCCAGCATTAAAAGCATTTTTCATTCTGTAAGCGTTAATTATGTTTATCAAGTCAACTTGCACCTCAATTTGATGCTTTAATTCTTCCCTCGCTTGACCTTTAAAATCCCTCTCTACTGTTCTAAGAAGTTTTTTTAGATAATGTGTACGCAATTTCATCTCACATTTCGTGAAGTCGACCTTGCCGCTTTCATCCACCTTAACATCCTTGAGAATAGGGTAATAATCCGTCCTACTCAACACATTTAACAGTTGTTTAAAGCTCCTAATCTTGGCAATCTCTAACAAGTCAAAGCTTGCCCTACTTAGTAAAAATGTAGGCAGATCTGCAATATAAGAACCACTAGCTCCTGCATTTAGATATAGAATTGCATTTAATATTTCTGCAATCTCATCATATTCTATAAGAAATCTATAAAAGGGTTCTT
>JAAYSW010000104.1 GCA_012523875.1 Clostridiales bacterium | reverse complement strand
CCTAAAGAAATTGTTGCCTGTACAAAATCATATACAGGTCAATACTTGGAGAAATATCTTAAGGATAATGGGAGGATAACTTAGTGATTGTAACAGCTTTAAAAACTCAAATAGTTGAGAAGTTTTCATGCAGTATTGAAGAGTTATTATCCACAGCTATTAAATCCATTTCGGAAAATAGTATTATTGCAATAAGTTCAAAAGTAATTTCACTTTGTGAGGGTAATATAGTTGAAAAAGCTGGCATAAATAAGGATGAGCTTATAGAAAGAGAAGCAGATTTTTTTCTTCCTAAAAGCAAAAGCAAATATAATGTTTATTTAACCATTAAGAACAATCTGTTAATTCCATCATCAGGAGTTGATGAATCGAATACCAATGGCTATTATTTAAAGCTTCCAAAGGATTCACAAAAAACAGCAAATTTATGTTGGTCTTTTTTGAGAAAGAAACATAGTGTTGAAAACCTTGGCATCATTATAACTGATAGTGCACCTTCACCTCTACGTTGGGGTGTAACAGGAAGATGTATCGCTTGTTGTGGATTCAAACCGATAAATAATAAAATTGGCGAGAAGGATCTATTCGGAAATACTCTTACAAAGACCCAAGTTAATATTGCAGATGCATTAGCAACATCGGCTGTTTTATGCATGGGTGAATCAAATGAACAAACACCAATAGCTATAATTGAGGATTTAGGTTTTGTAAACTTTGTAAGCCATATACCAACAGAACAGGAATTAGAAGAAATGAACATCAATATCAAGGATGATTTATACGAACAGATTTTGACAAGTGTTAAGTGGAAAACTCATAAGAAGCCATAAGGATTTAGGATTAAAAAGTAAGATGTTTATCCATGTTCTGATGGGGCACAATTGATAGGTAACAAATAAAAAAGAAAAACAACTCCAAATATGATATAATGTTAATAACAAAAACAAAGTATCAAAAGGGAGTTGTAATTCATGAATAGTATAGCATAAGAAGCAAGGTTTCATCAACGGATATTAAAATATTAATTATCTTTTAAAAACCCAAGGGAGATTTATTCCCCCTTGGGTTTTTTATGATGGGGTTATAATAAATCCACTGAATGTGCAAGTCCTTTAGGGTTCACGTCTGTAAGAGGATTTGTTAAAGTATTACACTGAAAATTGGCTATTGTAAAGATTGGCATAAAAGCCATTCATAGCTATAAGTTCATTATGATTTCCCTGTTCGATAATATCTCCGTTATTCATAACAAGTATCACATCGGCATTTTGTATCGTGGAAAGTCTGTGTGCGATTATGAAGCTTGTTTTATTTTTCATAAGTTTTTCAAAGGCTCTTTGTATTCTTTGTTCTGTTCGGATATCAATACTGCTTGTAGCCTCATCTAAAATTAGAATAGGGGGGTTGGTAAGCATTATTCGAGCTATGCTTATGAGCTGTTTTTGCCCTTGTGAAAGGCTTCCACCATCCTCATTGATTATAGTATCATAGCCTTTAGGGAGTCTTTTTATAAACCCATGTGCATGAACTGCCCTTGCAGCTTCAATTATTTCTTCCCTTGTGGCATTAGTTTTACCGTAAGCAATGTTTTCAGCTATTGAACCCGAAAAAAGCCATGTTTCTTGCAACACCATTCCATAGGCAGAACGCAAGCTATCCCTTGTTATTTTATTTATATTTTTCCCTGAAACTATTATTTCTCCGCTATCTATATCATAAAATCGCAACAACAAGTTTATTACTGTTGTTTTCCCGCAACCAGTAGGACCAACGATGGCAATTCTCTGCCCTGATTCAACATTTAGATTAAAATTCTTAATGAGTTTTAACTCAGGGACATAGGAAAATGAAACATTTTTCATCTCCATTCTTCCATTGCATTCCACCATTTCAGGCAAGTGTTTATCAGATGATTCTGAGGGTGTATCAATAACATCGAACACTCTTTCAGCGGAAGCAATTGCGTTTTGTAGCTCTGCGATCACTCCAGATATTTCATTAAATGGTTTTGTATATTGGTTTGAATATGTTAAGAAGCTTGAAAGTTGCCCGACGGATAACCTTCCATTTATTGTAGCTAATGCACCTACTACACCAACGGCGACAAAGATGAGTCCATTAAGAAAGCGTGTGCTAGGGTTTGTGGTTGAGCCATAAAATGTAGCTTTTATTCCAGTTTCACATAAATTATCATTAATTTTATTAAAGCTTTCTTCTGCTCTATTTTCATAAGAAAATGCCTTTATAACCTTTTGATTACCTATCATTTCTTCAATGTATCCACCAGCATCTCCTCTTAATTCTGATTGTTCCTTATATGCATTATATGATGCCTTAGTTATTTTAGCTGCAACAATTAATGATAATGGGGTTATCAATACAACAACAACAGTGATGTTAGCATTTATAGTGAGCATAAAACCTAGTGTACCAAATATGATTACAATGCCTGTGAAAAATTGAGTAAAAATCTGTACAAGTCCAACAGAAAGTATCTCAATATCATTAACCGCTCTACTTATTAAATCCCCCCTTGAATTCCCATCAATATATTTTAATGGTACTTCATTGAGCTTTGCAAACAACTCGCAACGGATATCTCTAACTGTTTTATATGCTAAATGGTTAGAACAAACCCCCATAACCCACTCAAAAATAACACTTATTAATATAGTAATTGTAATAAGAATAGCAATATTTTTAAGTCCTATAAAATCTACGTTGTCTTTGCTAATAATCAAATCAACAGCATTACCGATAAAAATGGGTGTAAAAAGAGAGACTAGAACACCAATTAACGCACTTGTAATTGCTAAAATTAAATAGAGTGAATATGGCTTTGAGTAGGATAAGATACGTTTAAGAACTTTTTTCACTTTTTACCTCCCCCTGAGTATCACAAATTTCTTTATAGATTTCACAGGATTCATACAATTCATCATGTGTCCCCGTGCCAGCTATTTCACCATCTTCTAAAACCATAATTTTATCAGCATTTTTTATAGATGTTGAGCGTTGTGATATCATAATCAAAGTAGAATCTCCTAATTTTTCGTTAATTGCTTTCCTTAAAGCAAAATCAGTTGCATAATCCAAAGCACTCATGCTATCATCTAAAATCAAGATGGGTGGTTCACCGATTAAGGCTCTAGCTATGGTTATTCGTTGTTTCTGCCCACCAGAAAAGTTTTTACCACCTTGTGAAATTTCTGAATATATTCCATTTTCCAACTTATTTATAAATTCCCATGCCTGTGCAATCTTTAGTGCATTAATTACCTCAGTTTCAGTTGCATTGGGGTTTGCCCACCGCATATTTTCTATTATTGTACCAGAGAATAGAACTGATTTTTGCGGTACAATTCCAATGGATTTTCGCAGCGAATCTAAATTATAATCCTTCACATTACGCCCATAAAGCATAACCTCACCCTGCGTAACCTCATAAAACCTACCGATAAGGTTTGCAACTGTAGACTTTCCACTCCCTGTTCCACCAATGATTCCAAGCATTTCGCCTTTGTAAAGCTGAAATGAGATGCCTTCGATAGCAGATTCCCCCTCATCTCCATATGAAAAGCTTACATTTTTGAATTCAATAATTGGGACATTTTCCATATGTTCTAAATTATTATCACCATCGCTTATTTTAGAATTAACTTCAAAAACCTCGTTAATTCTATTTGATGAAGCCTCAGCTCTTGTAAAAATAATAACTAGATTTGCTAAAGCAATTAGGGCGAATGAAATTTGCGTAAGATAGTTAACAAACGCTATAATCTGTCCTTGGGTAAGGCTACCCGTATCAACCCTCATACCTCCAAACCAAAGCACAGCTACTATTGCCAAATTCATAACAGCATAGGT
>JAAYSW010000103.1 GCA_012523875.1 Clostridiales bacterium | reverse complement strand
CAATTTGCAATTCCACAACCAAAGGCAGAGGAAAAGCCATTTAATATAAAAGATATTAATGATATTATGATTAATCCTGCTAGGGAAAAGTCTAAGATAGATAATAAGACTGAGAAAATGTCCGAGATTAATATTGATTTTGAGGATATGGATAAGCTGATAATGGACGATATATCTCCAGTTAAGGATGAGTCTGTACAGCAGGTGCAACCAGTAGAAGAAATAGTGCAGGAGGCTGAAGATGTTCCAAATAGAAAATCAGAGGTTCAGTTTCAGCCATCAGGAATAAGTAATCCCCAGCCAGTACAGGAGGAAGAAATTCAACCTGATATGCAGGAGATTAATACAGATGATACTAAGGATACACAGCAAGTGATATATAATGAGTTAGGGCAACCACTATATCCTGTTTATAACGAGAAAGGACAACTTTTCTATACTGCTGTTGCTCCCACTAAAAAGCAACCAGAGCCAGATGTAGCCGTAAAAGAGGAAGAGGTAAATATTAATCCAACGCCAAATCCAACGATTGCTTCAATTATAGCAGCAAATGCAAAAAAGAAAGCAGTTATTAATGATTCAGGGGAGATGAAAATTACTGAACCTATTGTTGATTCGGTTGAGGCAGCTTTAAGCCAATTGGGTGCAAGTGTAGATGAAAAGAAGAAGAAGGAGCCTATCCCAGTTTATACGGAATATAAACCACCCTCAAGGAAAAATGTTGAAAACGCTCAAATAAAAAAACCTGAGAAGAATGCTGAACAGAATGTGCCTCTTACAAGAGCAGAAATTAGACGACAGAAAAAACTTGAGAAAATTAATAATGAGTTCGAGAAAAAGCTCAGGGAACGTGGTTTTGATATAGATGAATCAAAAAGGAAGAAAAGGGCGACAAGGTAAAGGATTAAGCATAAAAGACAAAGAGAAAGAGGTTTAAAAATGGATTATACTAAGATTATTGAAGAAATTAAGGCAGAGCTTAAGGGCGAGTCCAAAGAAGATTTAGCATTCCTTGAAAAACAAGCAATGAAATATAGGGACCATAAACACGCAAAGCAGATTATAGATGAAATTAGCAAAATGGCTTATGATGCACTCCCTCAAGAGAAGAAGGATGAAATGACCAAGGCATTGTTTTACAATGGGAAAAGGTTGGATATAATTTTCCGTGAAGCAAAAGCAGCCGCTGATGTTCACGACTATATTACTTCAAATAAGCTTATGAAGGGCATAGTTTCGACAATACAGGAACAGTTTGCTGATACTAGTGGAAAGGAATATTACAGCTTTAGGAATCCTCTTGAGGAGTATATTTATATACATATATTTAACCCAGTAACAAAGTTTCATAAGACACCGTTTAATTTTTCAGAAATGCTTAGATTCAATGGATATGTTCTTATTGAATTAAAAAAGGTTGATGAAGCTATTGAAATATTGAAAAAAGCTGTAAAGTATAATCCTGTTAATGCTGAGGCTTATTTCGAGCTTGCTGAAGCTTATAAATTAAAGAAAAATAATGATGAACTTTTAAATACGACAAGGGATATAATCGAAATTGCCACATCAACTTCAATTCTTGCAAGATGTTATACAAACTTAGGATTTTATTGCATTGAGATAGGTGATTACAAATCAGCGGTAGCATTTTATTATCAAAGTATGAGGTGCAAGGAAAACCCTGCAATAGTAGGGGAATTGAACTTTATAAGGCAAAAAACAGGTAAGGATATTGAAAAGCCAACTAATATTGAAATTGAGGCAGCGTTCAGTAAGTATGATTTAAAACCAGGTGCGAACCAGAAAGTTGTTGCAGTTGCATTTGCTTTGGGTAAAAAAGCTATTGACAATAATTTAAATATGTTTGCAAAATTATGCCTAGGCATAGTTTGTGATTTAACTGATGATGAAGAAGTGAAGAAGCTATACGCACAGATTAAGTAAAATTGTAATGTAAAACTTAGGTGGTTATCTTTAATAAACTCCCAAATCTAAAGAGAAATGAGGTATCAGTTTTATACTGATACCTCATTTCAGATCTCCGAGAAACTTCAATTTTACGATGAAATCGGATTTTCTACAGATTGAAATAAGGATAGCAAATGCTATCCTTATCATTTTTTTAATTAAATTAATTAACATTAATATAGTTCACTGGGTTTTGAGGTATTCCATTATATCGAACTTCAAAGTGCAAGTGATTACCAGTTGAATCCCCTGTCGAACCAATTCCGCCGATATATTCACCTCTTGTAACCGTTTGACCCACCGATACGCTCATAGAACTGTTATGTGCATAGACTGTAATATATCCATTGCCATGGTCAATTCTAATGCAATTTCCATATCCACCTGAGTCCCAACCTGAAAAAATTACCTTACCATCTGCTGCAGCATATATCGCCGTTCCCGATGGTGCTGCAATATCTATACCTTTATGATTTCTATTTCCGATAAAGCCGTAGCTTATATAGCCCCCGTTAACAGGCCAACTAAACTCTCCACTTCCGGACAATGCAGTACTTGATGGTGAAGAAGGTTTTGCAGTATATGTTCCTATACCAATTTCTTCTGTAATAGGTTCTTTAGTAATTTGTGAACTTAGAACTTCCCTCGTAACTTCCATGCCGTCTACATAGTGTACATTTTCGACGTTTGTTTGCTCGCCTTTAACACCTTTTGTAAGAACAGCCCTTTGCCCCTTATTGATACTATTCGTTTCCACTTCAACAGAATCATAATCAATATATGTTGTAGTCTGTAAAACCCTAGTATATTCAATCGGCATATAACTTATAGTTTTCTTAATTTTTAAAATATCGCCTGTATTGTATGAGTTAATCAACTCTGGATTCAATTCCGTTAAATCCTCCACACTCATATTGCATTTTTGTGCAATAATCATTGGTGTGTCGTTTTCTTTAACAACATAAGTTGCATCTTCCATACGAACACTTTTTAATTTCTTAATTACATCGGATTCATCGGTAAGGCTATCATTAAGATAAATACCCTTAGAATATTCAACCTGCTTTTGAAACTTGATTGCCGTTGCAGTACCACTTGTATCGCAGTTTGCAAGCATATTAGCAAGCTCCTGAGCAATAATGTCTTTATTCAAAACCGCTCCGATAAATTCTCCATCAATATAAACCCCGAATGCCTCTGTCAATTCTGCATCAGAACTACTAAGCATCTTATCTGCCAATTGACCAGGGTTTATATACTGGTCATTATTATTAACAACCTTTAATGAATATCTTGGGGTAAACCCCATCTCCATCCCGCCATCAACCTGAGCAATTCTTTTTTGAACCTCTTTGGTTGCAGCATCAAAATCTGTTTCTGCGTTAACTATTCCCATCTCTTGCCCATTATACTGAACACTTAGACCATATTCAAGTCCCGATACGCAATTTACTATTCCAATCAGAAATGCTATCGAAACAACGGGTGCCACATAATTAAACGCAGATGATAAAATTCCACCTGCTCCAGAATAGAACCTTCCAAAGCTTTTGAATATTTCCTTTATGAAAGCTTTTCTACCAAGCTTTTTAGCAATATTAAGATTAATTCTTATCTCTTCGGCACATTGCTTCCGATTCGCAATAGGGCTTGCAATTTTTTTAATTAAATCGACGACAAAGTCGCCAACTTTATCCATCATAATCAAGCCTTTATTCTTGAACCAACCGCCCACTCCACCAAGCATCTTTTTAATTTCCTTAATACCTAGCATAAATGTGCGTGCAATGCAAGTTCCGATTTTTATCATACTTTTAGAAAAATTGTATTCGACTTCCTTATAAATTTCCTGCATTTTTTTAATTATAGCGTTCCTCTGGAAAACATCCCTAGTCTTTTCTTCTTCCTCAAGACGTTCGGGTTCCATTTTAACAGCTCCTTTCACATCGGCTATTTGTAAGTAAAATAAATATTAAATATGCCGACCGTAACTAAAGCGTTTTATTCCTAAACAATTATTACAAATCAGTTACGTTAGTAACCATTATATCATTATTATTTTAAATTGCAATGGTTTTTTACTGTTTTTCATATCATTAGGAGCTTTTTTGGTAGAGTTCACAGTTTTTTATGCTTATTGTTGTTTATTATGCCAAGAATAGTCTAACATTTCTGCCTTATATTCTTCAATCTTTATTAACAATTCTTCTATACTAGCCTTTGCACCCTCTAAATCATGCTCTTTATAGTTACCACATTCAATTTCTGAACTACCTGGAATCTCACCTTCATAAGTCGAAATAAAACTAAATGAATCCCTAACTAGCTTTATTGCCTCATCATGTGTCATGCCCCTTAGAAGTAGATAAAAGCCTGTCCTGCACCCCATTGGACCAACATAAACCACCCTATCCTTATATTCGGTATTTCTTGCAAACGTCGCAAATAGGTGTTCTATCGTATGCATAGCTGATGTCTCAAGATATTCCCCTCCATTAGGTTTAACCATTCTTATATCATAGGTGATAATGTCTGTATCCACCCTTGAGATATACATTCCAACCCCTATATACCTGTGGTCAACTTGAAAACTTGCTATCTTCTCCATAACCTCACTCCTTATATTAATTAATTTCTTTTTAACCTTTATTACAAACTAGTAACAAAAGCATACTAAATATAAACTCCTTATGTCTAAACTAATTTTGTCATTTCTTTTCTAAGCTCTCCAATGATTTCAACCTCTTTATTCGCTGATACATCGAAAAACCTCAACCTCCCACAGTGCAAAGCCTGTCCGATAATCTCATCACTTAAAGCACCATATAATTCATCGCCTACCAAAGGATGTCCTATGTAAGAAAAATGGACTCGTATTTGGTGGGTTCGACCAGTTTCGAGACTTATTTCAAGCAATGTGTACTTATCGTTACTTCTTACTACCTTATAATGTGTAATAGCTCTTTTTCCATTTGGGCTCACGCAACGAAATATTATGGATTCCTCCTCCCTATCTATGGGAGCATCAATCACCCCATCTTCCTTTATATTCCCACAAGCTATTGCATAATATGTTTTCTGAAGTTTCATCATATTCACTGCATGAGCATTTTTTGCAACGGCACATAGACCTGAAGTATCCCTATCCAACCGATTAACTGGTCGAAATGTTGTCCTTGGAAATAGATATGCAAAATAATTACCTAATGTATCACCCTGATGATTAATAGATGGGTGAACAGGCATTTTAATTGGCTTATCAAAAACTATAACAGAATCGCTCTCATAAACAATTGGTACATTAAGAGTTGGATTTGGCTCTAAAAAGCTTTCATCCTGCATAGTAAGCACGACTTCATCACCGTTCTTAACCATATCTATTGTACGTATTTTCTCACCATTACAGGTTATTCCATCCGTCTGTCTTTTAAGTTTCGTCATTAAACGCCGTGAAACCCCATTCCTTGAAAGAAAGTCTTTTATTGTAATTGGCTCACTACACTCTACCTTGAACCTCAATATCTTCAATTTTATTTCTCCTTGGTTTAACTTTTTCATTTTTAACCTGCTTTACAGCATATTCCGACGCAGTGCTTTCTGCAAAAACCGTTACCGACATCATTATATTAGGAATGATAAGAGGGATTGTTACAATTAAAGCCATAAGGGGCAGATATACTATATAAGATAGCAATAATTTTAATGCCTGAATTTTATTGCCCCTCATCAGCCTAAACGAAATACCAATAATACTAAACGGATTATCCATAGGATGTCTTATAAAGATATATGGAGTTAGAATAAGACCTAGCGTAACCCTTATATGAAATGCTAAGAAAGCGATTGATAATATAATTAACTGAATCGCTAGATAAAGCATATCTGAATTTGCACTATAATGTGCTATTATAATGTATGCACCAAAAATCATAAGGCATGATGGAATTAGGGATAGAAGCTGAATTAACCACATTAAACCATATACAATAAATGCTCTGCTATTCACCTTAAAGCTTGTATATAATTGTATAATGCTATCGGATAAAAACTCATTTTTTTTCACAGCCTGTGAAAACCACCACACTGCTCCTGTTACCACAGGAACCATTGCTATAAACAAGAAAACAGAGTAAATAATTCTAAATGTAGTCCATATAAAGTTATTATTAGTAAACATTTGTTTTACATCAACAATATTATTATAAATCAGAACGGAACAAACCATAATCTCAACAAGCTTAAATAGAATATATATTCCAAAGCAAGCAAAGACTACAACGAATGCCTCCCAGTATTTATCCCTCATAGCAAGCCTTGCCTGATATTTAATTTCCTTTATGTTCATATATTAAGCACCTCATTCTTTTAATATGTAAACTTTTCTGAGAGTGCTGCCTTAGATATTAATCATACAATTGCCTTACATTATATATAGTATAATTAATCACCCATCTCATCATATCTATATGGAACCCTTCCTAAAATCTCAAATGCCTGTGCTTGTTGCCAAAGTTGTGCTGTTACAAGAACCTCATACCCCTCACCAATATTACAAGCGAGTTGATTAGGGTTATATTTAGGAATACCGAAACACGCAAGCATATTTGTCATTACTCCTGAATGTGTAATTACTGCACAATGCGATAAATCCTCCCTCATCATATCCATAACTACTTCTTCTAAAGCTTTAAATGAACGAAGTGAAAGCTCCGAAAGACTCTCCCCGTGGGGAGGAGAATTATCAATCCCACCCTTTAGCCATTGTTTATAATCCTCACGATTAATTAATTCATCAATACTCTTTTCCTCAAAATCCCCAAAATCAAGCTCCCTTAAATCATCTACCAAAAGCATTTCTCTATGTGAAAAAAGTATCTCAGCAGTTTCAGTGCATCTTTTAAGCGGACTTGAATATACCCTCTGAACTTTAGGATATGTAAATTCATCTAGCTTGGCTAATAGCTCACTTCTTCCCCCATCAGATAAGGGATAATCTGTTTTTCCAATATAAATTCCCCTGTCATTTGCAATTGTCCTTCCATGCCTAATTAAACTTAATCTATAACCTCTCATTTTTATCTCCTTATATTCTCTTTATATTTTATTACTTATACATTATGCACTAATTTCAGGTTGTAAATTCTCCTTATACATAAATTATTTATCAATTATACAAGTATTTTTAACGGTTAGCCCTTTACAAATTATACTCAATGTTATATAATTTCTATTAACAGATAATAATTATATAATTAATTTATAAATATATTAATAATCAACTTAGAAATATTGATGTTTTTTTATCAAAGTATAGTCATTACAATATAATATATTTCCTAATACTTCAACAATAAAACTTTACGAGGTGTAATATGCGATCAGATTTTTCAAGAATAATAACTTTGCAGCGAAAGGAACGAAAATTAAGCCAAAAGCAAGTTGCACAGGATTTAGGAATCTCACAAGCATTGCTTTCCCATTACGAAAAAGGTATTCGTGAATGTGGGCTCTCGTTCCTAGTGAAAATTGCAAACTATTATTGCGTGTCATGTGATTATCTTCTAGGAAGAACCAGTGAAACAGATGTAGTTCTAGCTAACCCAAATGACGGCTCTGATTGGAACAATAAATCAAATAAGAAAACCACACTCAGTGATGCTTTTCTTACATTTAATAAGAAAATAATAAATATCACAACAAACTATACTCTCAACCTCGCCCAAAAATCAGACAATAAAACATTTATAAAATCAGTCTATTCATATTTCATGCTGTCCACATACAAAATGTTTAGGATATTATATAATGCTAGCTCGAAAAATGACCAAAATATTTTTTCTGTTGAAAACGCTATTGCTGAGGATATGGTAAATTCAATTATTGCAAAAAACCAAGCCTCCATAAAAGCTATAATAAACTCTATAGAAAAAAGTGATTCTGATTTAAGTGTAGATACCTTATACATTAACCCAGAAGATTTATCCCATGAGAGTGAATATTGTTCTGCTTTATTAAACCTCATAAAATATTGTGAGGAGGATATAAATGCTAAATAGCTTTTATATTATAGCCTGTACATTATAATAACATCTTTTTATTAAAAATAAAAGGGGTTTTTATCTTTTTGAAGAAACTTTCCATATTGTGGTTTATTAATGAAATATATCTTTGGAGGGAACTCATGAGAAAATTAAATAGTATTAAACTTAAAGGGATTAAAATTACTGAAGAACTTGATACAGTTGAACTCCCAATACCAAAAAAGGTTGTAATACCTATGATGATGAGTATAGGGAATACTTGCATACCCTTGGTTAAGGCTGGTGATGAAGTTCTTGTTGGACAAAAGATTGGAGATGCAGATGCTTTTCTTTCTTTACCAATCCATTCAAGTGTTTCGGGAAAGGTTATTGCAATTAAAGATTATACACTTGCAAATGGTAAGGCTTGCAAGGCTGTTGAAATTGAAACTGATGATAAACAAACTATCTCACCCAATATAGGCAAACCCATCATATCAAGTAGAGAGAGTTTCCTTAACGCTATAAGGGAAAGTGGTTCTTGTGGTCTTGGTGGTGCTGGATTTCCTACATATGTTAAACTTGATTCAAAAACTTCTATTGATACTTTAATTATAAATGGAGCAGAATGCGAACCCTATATTACTTCTGATTACAGGCAAATGATAGAAACCCCCGATGATATTATTAACGGAATAAAATTTGTTATGCAATGTCTTGATATTCCTAAAACTATAATAGCAATTGAATCTAATAAACCAAAGGCTATTGAATTGCTAAGGAAGCTTGCTAAAGCCACCCCTGAAATAGAAGTAATTTCATTGCCATCAAGATATCCTCAAGGGGCAGAGAAAGTAATAATTTATTCTACAACCGGAAAAATTATTGAAGAAGGACAGATTCCTTCTGAACAAGGCATAATCGTAATTAATATTTCTACCATTGCATTTATCTATCAATATATGCAGAATGGGATGCCCCTTGTTTCAAAGAGAATTACAGTCGAGGGTGATGCAATACAAAAACCTTGTAATGTTTTTGTACCGATTGGTACTCCCATTATGGATGTTCTTTCCTTTGCTGAAGCAGAAATAGATGAGATAAAAAAACTTATTCTAGGTGGACCAATGATGGGCATGAGCCTTCATTCATTTGAAACGCCCATTGTTAAAACAAGTAATGCTCTCCTTGCGTTTAAAACATATTCTAAACAGGTAGAATCAGCCTGTATTCGTTGCGGACGCTGTGTAT
>JAAYSW010000102.1 GCA_012523875.1 Clostridiales bacterium | reverse complement strand
TTTTTATTATATTTATTAGGGGGAATCTTACTAGATGGGAAGAAGGATTAATAGAATAGTTGAGGTAATTAGCATTTTACTTGTTATAATAATAACAATATATGCACTTACACCTATCGCAAAAGCTACAGTAGATGAATTGGAAGGGCTTACATATAGTGCTACTACATATAATTCATCATCTAATACTTATAATTATGAATTTAAAAATATTAACTCAGCGGTATTAGGGCGGGGAAATCAATATTTTAAATATGACAAAATCCCTGATAAGAAAATAAATGTATTTGATAGTTGTAAATCTAAATTAAATTATTTTAATATATTAAAGGCACCGCCAGAAATTATTATTCCCCCTGATACACCACTCCCTATCCCATTTTCAACTAATGGAATTGATGTTTCAAGGTGGCAAAATACAATTGATTGGGGAAAAGTAAAAGCCTCAGGATTTACTTTTGCAATGATTAGAGCAGGATATGGAAGGTATCATCATCAGGAGGATGCAAATTTCAGAGTTAATATGGAAAATGCACAAAGGGCAGGAATAAACCGTGGTGTATATTGGTATAGCTATGCAGTATCACCAGCAGAAGCAAGAGTAGAAGCTCAAGTGTGTCTTGATATTATAAGAGGCTATAAACTTGAATATCCGATTATGTTTGATATTGAGGAAAATATGCAAAAGGAATTGGGCAAGGAAGTAGTATCAGATATAATAGAAGCATTTTGCACGACAGTGGAGGCACAGGGCTATTATGTGGGGGTATATAGCTACAAGAATTTTTTAACAAACTATGTAAGACAGGATATTCTTGATAGGTACGATGTTTGGCTTGCAGAATGGTGCGAACAGCCTACATATAAAGGGAATTATGGAATTTGGCAATATACATCTAATGGATTAGTTAATGGGATTGAAGGCAGGGTTGATTTGAATATTTCTTATAAGAATTATCCTGAAATAATGAAGCAAAATGGTTTGAATGGGTATTAATATACATAACAAGAAGATGTTGGCCTTGCTAACATCTTCTTGTTGAATAATGACATAAGGAGTTATATTTATGCTAAATTATATTTTGGGTGGTTCAGGTCATGGTAAATCCACCGAGTTAATTAATAAAATTATAGAGGAATATGAATTGGGGAAAAGAATATATGTACTTGTTCCTGAACAATTCTCTTTCGAATTCGACAAAAAGCTTTATAATGCTATTGGTGCTGAAAAGTACAATAGGATAAATTGCCTTACTTTTACGACTCTTTCCAAAGAAGTGTTCCTATCAAATGGTAACAGAACAGGTGAATATGCTGATGAGATGACAAAAACAGTTTTGATGTATGAAGCGATAAAGGAAGCCAGAGATAATAAGTGGCTAGATTTTTATCAAAAGCAATCTTTTAATACGGCATTTATAGAAAAGGTTATACAGGCAGTTTCAGAGTTAAGGAAGGCTGGAATAACCCCCGATATATTAATAGAAAAGTCAAGCAATATTAACTTACAGGTTAAGGATAAATTAAAGGATATTTCGATGATATATTCAATTTATGATAGGATGCTTTCTGAAAATAAATTGAAGGATAATTTAACGGATATTTCTGAAGCAGCAGCTATTGCAAATATCAACGATTATTTTAAGGATACAATTTTTTTTATAGATGAGTTCGAAAGTTTCACAGGTGATGAATATGAGATGCTAGATGTAATAATTTCAGAGTGTGATAAAATAT